>NZ_DAIOFX010000005.1:0-54833 GCF_036745535.1 Dissulfurispira sp. | reverse complement strand
CCCTTTGTTTCTATAGCCTCTATAAACTGGTTAATATGTCTATACCTATCTGGCAGTGTTATTGATGTTCCGTTTGATTGGTTTGTTGATAGCTGGTTTAATTATTTTTGGCCCAGTTGTTATTAACGCAGAGACAAAGCAGGAAAGGGTTGTCAATCTTACCGGAGGCGGTCTCTGTCAGAACAGCGCGATAACTATTATGGTAGAAGAGGTTTCCAAGCTTAAGCCAGGAGATATTCTTACCGTAGTAATAGAGACGGATAATAAGCACCTCATTAAGGCTGCCATAGCACTCGAAAAGCTCCCGGTTGTTTATGAAGAAATAACCGATATGGATCTAACCCGTTTTATAATCAAGCTAAAATAAACCGTCCTATTTATAAGCACATTCATTCTTTGCATATTAGGGGATATAGTATTTCCGCTTCATTCTCGACAGGCATCCAGCCTGTCTCCGAAGCTACGACAGCCCGCTTAACCATCCTTGGTACGCCTAGGCTGCCGAAGTCGCTCCAATACTATATCCCCCTATTTTTCAGGCCTAAACTTTTAATTTGACAATATCTTATATTTATAAGTAAAATCTGTCCCAGAAGTTTTAATTTTAGAAGCATAGAGGGGTGATGTCTATAGGGAATATGCAATAAGGGGATAGCACTTCATTCTAAAATTCATTAGCAGGAGGGGATTTATGCGATTATTGAGATTTATATCAGTCTTACTTTTTATTGTATTGCCGATGACGGTATTCGCAGCTCATCATGAGGGGATGAAGAAGGCAAAGACGATAGACGAACTCGCTGCGATGTATGATTCATCGAGCTGCAAGACCTGCCATGAGAAGATTTATCAGGATTGGGAAAAATCCACCCATTCCCGCTCAATTTTCGGAACAGGAAGGACTGCTGCAACAATTAAGACCACAATCGAAGTTGGATTAAAAGGCTGGGATTATTCGGGAGTTAAAAAGCCCGAAGATGTGAAAGTGAAACACTTGATGATATGTGCAAAGTGTCACTTGCCTCAGCTTCAGGATGCTGAAGACAGCGTTGCTCAAGAAATCGTAAAGGCAGTATACGCATATTCTGCTGGAGATGAAAAGGCAGAATCAACACTCAAGAAGCTGAGCATCAACTGCATGGTATGCCATAACCGGAATGCAATCATTCATAAATGGGTTGACGGATTCCCTGAAAAGGGCGTTGTTTACGGCTCAAAGGATGGCGTTCATGCAGACACTGCCAATCCAAAGATGAAGAAGAGCCCTATAATGGGCGAGTCCATTTTATGTGGACAGTGCCATGGACTTGGCCCTAACTTCGAACTTGAAAATCCATCCCAGTGCGGAACGCTCTATGGAAGCTATCTCTGGGCATATCAGGCAGAAGGAGGCACAGAGAAGTGTCAGGACTGCCACATGAGAAAGAGCGGTTTGGGACACAATATGCAGAGCTACAGAGACCCCGGCATGGGCAAGGCTGCTGTGAAGTTCGATGTTGAAGCCTATGGACATTACTGGAGGGACGGTGCAAAGATAGTGCCACAGGCATTTGTTAAGGTTGAAATGACCAACAAGACCGGTCACACAATTCCGGACGGCTGACCAACCCCGAACAGGCTGGTCCTGGAAGTGACCGCAAAGACACCTGATGGAAAAGAAGTTTTCAAGAAGTCAAAGATATATATGCCTGTACCTCAGCAGCTTGGCCGTGGCGACAGAATGGGCAGAGGCCCATACGAAAAGAGCGGTATGATCCGCGAGTCAGGCTTGCCTCCACATAAGACCGTAACAGAAAAGTTCGAAATCAACTTTCCGTTTGAGGATGTAAAAGAAGGCGACAAGAGTGTAAGGAAGATTCTTGCCCACGATATGACCATTGATATAGAACTCTGGTATCTGCCGTTCGGTGTGAAGGACGAAGAAAACTCCTTCCTCTGGCAGAAGGTCACAAAAAGTGTAAGCATCAGTAAAACAGGGAAGTAAGAATTCATGCGGGATAGCCTTCGCTATCCCGCATTTTTAACCAGATCGGAGAGCCTCGCAAATTCTTCGATGCTCAATGTCTCTGCCCTTCTGATAGGCTCTATTCCTGCATTAATCAGGATTTCCTTAATATCTTTTGAGATTGGTTTCAACGAATTTGATAGTGTTTTTCTTCGCTGTGCAAATGCTGTTTTCACTATTCTGAAGAATAACTTTTCATCCGCAACTATTACTTTTGGTTTTTCATATATCTCTATATGTATTACAGCAGAATCGACCTTTGGCACGGGTCTAAATGCACCTTTGGGAATAATGAATTTCAATTCTGGTTTGCCATAATACTGAACAGCAATGGAAAGAACACCATAATCTTTTGTGTTGGGCTTTCTAACAATCCTTTGCGCCACTTCCTTTTGGATTGTAAGGGTCATGGATTTAAGATTTTTTCGTGTCTCGATGAGTCTGAATATTATAGGTGTGGTTATGTAATAAGGAATATTTGCCACCACCTTGAATGGCTCAAGTTCTTCATAAGGGTATTTGAGTGCATCTCCGTGGATAAGTTCTATGTTAAATGGGTAAATGGGTAAATGGGTGAATGGGTGAGAGGATTTTATTTTTTCAATTTCTTCTTTCAGTTTAGTGTAAAGCTCTAAATCCAATTCAATAGCTATAACCTTTTTTGCGACCCCTGCAAGTATTTTGGTAAGTGTTCCAAGTCCCGGCCCGATTTCGACAACAGTATCATTATGCGTAATATCGGCAGCCTCAACAATTCTGTGTAAAATCGAGGGGTCAAAAAGGAAGTTCTGTCCCAGGTATTTTTTCGGCATAGCGAATTACATTTTATCCTGTTTTTGTGATATTTTTAAAAACATGACAAACGACGAAATCACAGAAGTTATTCAAAAGGTACACGAACTCCTTACAAAGAAAAAACTAACCATCTCTGTTGCCGAGTCCTGCACGGGCGGACTTATCAGCCATTTTCTGACAGCCCTTCCCGGCTCAAGTGCATTTTTTGATGCTGGAATAGTGACCTACTCCATTGAGTCAAAAAAGAGTATCCTCGGTGTTTCTTCCGGGACCATATCCAATTATGGAGTGGTGAGTGAGGAGACAGCAAGGGAGATGGCTGAAAAGGTAAGGATACTGACACGGACAGATTATTCCATTTCAGCCACAGGTAATCTTGGGCCAGATGCGCTTGAAGGCAAAGAAAGAGGACTCATTTATATAGCAGTAAGCAGGGAAGGGCAGACATTTTCAAGGGAACTCAGGCTGACAGGAGACAGGGAGGCGAACAAGGAAGAGGCAGCCTTGCAGACATTGATGTTTCTTGTTGAGATGATTGGCGATGACAGGAAAGATATCTGAAGATATAAAAAGAGAGATAGAAAGGCTTGTAAAGGAGCTTAACTATCATTGTTATCGCTATTATGTCCTTGACTCACCTGTCATCTCCGATGAAGAGTACGACAGGCTTTATTTTAAACTGAAGGGGCTCGAAGAAAAGTACGGTTATATCCTCCCTGACTCGCCGACACATAGAGTAGGCGCTCCACCCCTCGATAAATTTGAGAAGGTGAGGCATAAGGAGCCAATGCTCTCACTCGACAATGCCTTTTCTTACGATGAACTGAAGGAATTTGATAAAAGGGCGAAGAGGCTGAGCGGGACTCAAGAAGAGATTGAATACACAGTTGAGCCAAAATATGACGGCCTCGCCATTGAGCTTACATACAGGGATGGACTCCTTTATAAGGCATCCACAAGAGGTGATGGTTATGAAGGAGAGGATGTTACTCCGAATATCAAGACCATAAAATCAGCGCCTTTAAAGATAGAAGGGGTAAGTATTCCTGAAGAAATCGATATACGCGGCGAGGTCTATATGGACATTGAGGATTTTGAGAAGCTGAACAGGGAAAGAGAACAGAAAGGCGAACCGCTCTTTGCCAATCCGAGAAATGCTGCAGCAGGCTCGGTGAGACAGCTCGATTCATCTATAACCTCATCGCGGAAATTGCATCTCGTCTGTTATGGGATAGGGGCAATGAAGGGCATGGAATTTAAAAAACAAAGTGAACTCATAAAGTGGCTTGAAAAGGCACGATTCCCTATCCCTGCCATTATGAGGCAGGTAAAGGGAGTTGACAGCGTTATAGATGTTGCAAAAGAGATAGAGGAGAAACGAAGGACATTCCCTTTTGAGACAGACGGCGCTGTTGTCAAGGTGAATGATTTTAGTTTGCAGCGTCTTTTAGGCATTAAAACGAGGGAGCCTCGCTGGGCTATTGCCTATAAATTCCCTGCCCATCAGGGGACCACAAGGATAAGGGAAATACTGCCCAGTGTAGGCAGGACTGGCGTGATAACACCTGTTGCAATGCTTGAGCCTGTGAGGATTGGCGGCGTTACTGTTTCCCGTTCCACACTGCATAACTGGGATGAGATCGAGAGGAAGGATATAAAGGTGGGAGATTTTGTGGTGGTTGAAAGGGCAGGGGAAGTGATACCACATGTTATAACTGTGATAAAGGAAAAGAGGACAGGCAAGGAAAAAACATTTCCCATTCCCGAGAAATGTCCTGTCTGCGGCTCAAGAGTAATGAGAGAAGAAGGAGAAGTAGCTGTAAGGTGCATTGGTCTGGATTGCCCTGCACAAGTTCAGGAAAGGATAAGACATTTTGCAAGCAGGGCTGCAATGGATATCGAAGGGCTTGGCGAGAAGAATGTGGAATTGCTTTATTCAAAAGGGCTTATAGGCCATTTCATAGATATATACAAGCTGAAAAAGGACGACCTCCTTCAGCTTCCGAGATTTGCAGAAAAGTCCGCCCAGAATCTCATCGATGCCATTGAAAAAAGCAAACACGCTACCTTGTCTAAATTCCTCTATGCCCTCGGCATAGTGCACGTGGGAGAGTACGCTGCAAAGCTTCTATCTGAGAACTTTGAAAGGCTTGAAGGCCTTTATAATATAAAACCAGAGCGAATTATGGAGATAAGGCAGATGGGCGAAAAGATTGCCCAATCAGTGGCAAACTTTTTTAATGACCCTGAGAATCTGAGAACCATCGAGAGATTAAAGGCACTTGGACTCAAGATAACAAACCCTGATTTCAAAGGCAGGAAGAAGGAAAAAAGACCCCTTGATGGCCTTACTTTTGTGATAACAGGTTCGCTGCCTAAACCGAGGAAAGAGGTTGAGGACATGATAGAAAACCTCGGGGGTCACACATCATCCTCTGTTTCGAGGAGTACGGATTATCTCGTGGTTGGAGAGGAGCCAGGCTCAAAACTCCAGAAGGCCCGATCCCTTGGAGTAAAAACTGTTTCCCATGAGGAGTTATTAAAGATCATAGAGGAGAGGAAAAAGTGAGGGTACTATCTCGCAACCGAATACGATTTTACCTTTATCTTTACAATATAATTCTTAAACTCGATTTTTAGCCGCGAATTATACCAGACCGGCTTTGAATTCGAGGGCTGGTTCTGCTGATTGATTTCTTCCGTACTTTCATTATTGCTTTTTGCTGGTACGTCATAAAAGATCTTCAACTCTTCTCCATCATTAAGCTCGATGGTCTGCTGTACCGGCAGCAATGTTTTTTTGCTGATGAGTAATTTCCTGTAAGAGTTTTTTAATTCATATGCGTCTTCTTTTTCCTGCAATGTGTAATCTTTTATATTCCACCAGAAGAAGCTGTTTTTAAGGCCATCGATGAGTATTGTGCTTTTGTTTTTGTCTAATTTCGGCTTGCTCTTGATAATGCCGTTGTCTTCGCTTACTTCGCCTACAAGAAAGCCAAGATAATAGAGCCTGAGATTGAGTTTGTCTTCTGAAACATTCAATGATGCATCACCGCTCATTGTGCTGTCGTTTTTCTCATACTCAACTGATAAAACCGCCTCTATGGATTTGATGTTCTTAAGCTCTGAAAGGGCATTCTCAACGGGAATTCCCTCATAAGAGGGCAATTCCACATGTTTCGGAGCGCAAGAGACGGTAAAAAGTAGAAGGAGTAATGGAGTAATGGAGTAATGGAGTAATGATTTTATACGATGTGCAAATACTCCAACACTCCAATACTCCAACACTCCAGTGTTTTTAAATCCTGATATTCTCAATAACCTCTTCCACATCTTTGACTCCTATGATATTCAGCCCAAAATTATCTTTTAGTCTCTCTGCGTTGCCTTTAGGGATTATCGCCTTTTTAAAGCCTATCTTTGCAGCCTCTTTGAGCCGTGCATCTCCCTGCGCAACAGCCCTCACTTCACCTGATAATCCAACTTCGCCGAAGAGAAATGTTTTTGCATCTATGGGCACTTCCCTGAATGACGATACAATGGCCGAGATTATGCCTATATCTGCTGCAGGCTCGAGTATTTTCAAGCCTCCCACAATATTGATGAATACATCCATTCCGCCAAGATGTATTCCTGCCTTTTTTTCGAGGACTGCTATCAATAGATTCACCCTGTTGAAATCAACTCCCATGCTTGTCCTTCTCGGCATACCGAAGGTTGTTGGAGAGACGAGTGCCTGCAATTCGACCAATAAAGGCCGTGTGCCTTCCATGGTTGCAATCACTGTTGAGCCGGATACACCCAATGGCCTCTCTGACATGAACAACTCAGATGGGTTGGTTATCTCTATGAGTCCCTCATCCGTCATCTCAAAGACGCCGATCTCATTTGTCGAACCAAATCTGTTTTTAATTGTCCTTAATATTCGATAAGGATGCCCCCTGTCTCCTTCGAAATACAAGACCGTGTCAACTAAATGCTCCAATACCCTCGGCCCTGCAATTGCACCTTCCTTGGTTACATGGCCTATCAGGAATACAGGTATTTCCGATCTTTTTGCAAAGAACATGAGCTTTGCTGCAGACTCCCTGATCTGGCCAACGGAGCCGGGTGCTGATGTGAGTTCTTCTGTATAAATGGTTTGTATGGAGTCGACAACCACTGCCGACGGCCTTAAATCCTCGGCAGTCCTGATGATATTTTCGACCAGTGTTTCAGGCAGAAGCATAATATTGTCAGAGTCTATGGAAAGACGCTCTGCACGTAATTTTATCTGCTCAGGAGACTCCTCGCCAGAGACATATAAAACAGTCCGGAGTCCTGAGTCCGGTGTTTGGAGTTTAGTATCTGATATTTGACTCTTGGCTATTTCCGCTACTGCCTGAAGCAGCAGCGTGGATTTCCCGATGCCCGGATCGCCGCCTATGAGGATTATTGCACCGTTTACAAGCCCTCCTCCCAATACCCTGTCGAATTCATTTATTCCGACGGCGGTTCTCTTTTCCTTGCCTCCAATTATCCTGCTTAATGGCTGAGGCTCGGAGGCTCCGAAGGATTTCAAGGTCTTTGGACTCTGCTTTTCTTCGGCAAAGCTGTTCCATGCGCCGCAATCAGGGCATTTGCCGAGCCATTTTGGGCTCGCATATCCGCATGCCTGACATTGAAAAACTGTTTTGATCTTAGACATGAAGCAGCCTCATACCCTTGCCGATGCTATAGGCATTCTTTATGGCAATATCCACAAACTTCTTCGCCTTTCTGGTAGCCTCTATAACAGATATGCCTTTTGCGAGGCAGGCAGTTATTGCAGCAGAAAATGCACACCCTGTCCCGTGATATTCGCCTTTTATCTTTTTGCCCCTTAGACGATGAAATTTTTCTCCGTCATATATTAAATCTAATGTTTCTCCATCGCTTCTGACTTCTGACTTCTGACTTCTGACTTCTTCGAAATGCCCGCCTGTTATTATTACTGTTTCAGTGCCCAATTTTTTTAATTCCATAGCAGCCATTTCCATATCCTTTTCATCCATTATGTTTATGCCGGAAATGGCAGTTGCCTCGTAGATATTCGGTGTTATGACTTTTGCGAGAGGGAATAGGTCTTCCTTGAGTGCATCGAGGACGCCGTTTTCCATCAGGCTCGTGCCTGTGGATGATATGGTTACAGGGTCTATGATCAAATTCTCAAGTTCGTAGCCTTTTATAATTTTTGCCACTGCCTTTACAGCATCTATGGAAAAGAGCATTCCCGTCTTAATGGCATCGGGTCTAATGTCACTAACGAGAGTATTAAGCTGCTCCTCAAGGAATTTCCCGTCAACTTTCAAAATTGCATTCATCTCATATGTGTTCTGTGCTGTAAGTGCAGAGACTGCTGAAAGGCCGTAAACGCCGAAGTAGTTGAAAACCCTGATATCTGCCTGCAATCCTGCCCCTCCTGTTGGGTCAGAGCCTGCTATGGTAAGGGCTGTCTTCATGAAATGTATTATATCAGGCATGAGAGAATGTTGACAAATCTATATGATTTCTATTATCTTATACACTCTTAATTCATCGAATTCAATAGTTAAGGGAAGGCGTATAGATGAAGACGACGAAGTTTGCAAAAAAGGAAGACATTAATCGTAAATGGTATGTTGTCGATGCAAAAGACCAGATCCTCGGCAGGCTGAGCTGCCAGATTGCATCATACCTCCGCGGCAAGCATAAGCCTGTATTTACTCCAAATGTGGATACAGGGGATTTTGTGATTGTTGTCAATGCGGATAAGGTTAAGGTTACAGGCAAAAAGATGACAGATAAAATGTATTACAGGCATAGCGGCTATATCGGAAGCATAAAGGAAAAGGCGCTTAAGGACAGGATGAAAGAAGAGCCTGAAAATGTAATAATGGATGCAGTGTGGGGGATGCTCCCGAAGAACAGGCTCGGCAGGGCAATGATCAAGAAATTAAAGGTATATCGCGGCTCTGAACACGGCCATGCTGCACAGAAACCTGAATTAATACAAATTACAAAATAAGGAGTAAAGATGGCTGCACTACAGTACAACTCAACAGGCAGAAGAAAGAGGTCAATAGCACGGGTTACACTGGTTCCCGGCAAAGGCAAGATTACCGTAAACAACAGGGAATTCGAAAACTACTTCCCGAGGGAAACTCTGAGGATGATTATAAGGCAGCCGTTTCAGGTTGCAGGCGTAATCGGCAAATACGATGTGGAAGCCAGTGTTGAGGGCGGCGGTTTGAGCGGCCAGGCAGGCGCATTAAGGCATGGCATTGCAAGGGCATTGGTTATGGTTGACGCTGATCTGAAGACAAAGCTCAAGAAAGAGGGGCTTCTGACAAGAGACCCGAGAGAGGTTGAGAGAAAGAAGTACGGATTGAAGGGCGCGAGAAGAAGGTTCCAATTCTCCAAGAGATAATAGATACGGTTTGCTCATTGTTAATATAACCGAAAGCCCGTTCCCTGAACGGGCTTTGTTTTTAGCACAAATTATTTATAGGGTTGCAACGAAAAACATGGATAGCAGGTATGCGCTCAAAGCCGCACCCTTTTCGGCACACCTGCTATCCAGTATTAGAAAGTTTCTTTGCGGATTATGAAAAGGCTTATTAATTAAGCAGGTGAAACTATGATAAAAGCAGCGATTTGCGGCGGCAGCGGGTATACGGGTGCTGAGCTTTTGCGTATCCTTTCGGGACATCCTGAAGTCGAGATAACTGCCGTTACATCTGAAAAATCAGCAGGCAAGAAGGTTACAGACCTTTTTCCGCATCTTCACAAGTATTCTTACCTTATTTACGAGCCATTGGATAAAGAAAAAATCCTGAATAAGGCAGATGTATTTTTTATGGCACTGCCTCATGCAGCGTCTCAGGAGGCGGTGGATTATTTCTTTAAGAAGGGCAAAAAGGTTATAGACCTCTCTGCCGATTACCGTTTGTCAGATCCGGCAGTTTATGAGGAATGGTATAAGACAACCCATAATTATGCCGATACATTAAAAAATGCTGTTTACGGCCTTCCTGAGCTTCATCGTGAGAAGATCAAACAGTCAAGTCTTATTGCCAATCCAGGCTGCTATCCGACAAGTGCTATTTTAGGATTATACCCTGCGATGAAAGAAGGCATTATCGATATTGAGAATATTATCGTCGATTCCAAATCAGGTACATCCGGCGCAGGGAGAAAGGCTGATACGGCATTTTCCTATTGTGAGGTGAACGAAGGTTTTAAGGCATACGGTATTGCCGTACACCGCCACACGCCCGAGATAGAGCAGGAATTATCAGCAATTGCAGGCAAAAAGATAACCATAAACTTTACACCCCATCTTGTTCCTATGGACAGGGGGATAATCTCAACTATATATGGGAAGATGCTTAAAAAGATTGATACTGCGGATATTCTTGACGTTTACAAAAAATATTATGATGCAGAGCCTTTTGTTAATGTCCTCGATGAGGGCATTTATCCGAATGCAAAGAATGTCCGCGGCAGTAACTTCGTTGAGATAGGGCTTAAGGTGAACAAGCGCACAAATACGCTGATTATTGTCTCTGCAATAGACAACCTTGTTAAAGGCGCATCAGGACAGGCAGTGCAGAACATGAATATTATAATGGGATTTAAAGAGACCACTGCTCTTGAGTCATTGGCGGTGTTTCCATGAAAGCCATGAAAACGATGGAAAAAGGTACAATATTCCAACCCAAAGGTTTTCTTTTTTCTGCTGTTGAGGCGGCTATCAAGAAGCCCGGCAGGAAAGACCTCGCCCTTATATTTTCCGAAAGAGAGGCTGTTATTTCAGGCATGTTCACAAAAAACAATGTTAAGGCTGCGCCTGTGAAACTCGATATGAAGCGGATTGAATCAGGCAAAGGGCAGGCCATTATCGTAAACAGCGGCAATGCCAATGCATGCACCGGCAAACAGGGAATGAAGGATGCTGTAGAGATGGCAGAAATGACCGCTAAAACACTCGGCGTGAAGACAGACAGGGTCTATGTCTGCTCAACAGGTGTTATAGGTACGCCTATGCCTATGGAACGTATTCGTTCTAAGATCACCGAGCTTGTAGATAATCTCGGAAGGAGAACAATCGATGATGTGGCTGCTGCCATTATGACAACTGATACATTTCCAAAGGCAATAAGCAAAGTGATAAAGATTGACGGCAAGGTAATTACCATTTCAGGCGTATGCAAAGGTGCAGGCATGATATGCCCTAATATGGCGACAATGCTCTGCTTTATCGTGACCGATGCCAATATAGATAAATCAGCCCTTGATAAGGCCTTAAAAAATGCCGTGCAGAAGTCATTCAACAGGATAACTATTGACGGCGACATGTCTACGAATGATACTGTCCTGATTATGGCAAACGGCCTGTCCGGCAATGCCTTAATCAAGAAGAAGTCAAAGGAATTCAATAAATTTGCAGATGCGGTTTCCGATATAACATATGAACTGAGCAAGATGATAGTAAAGGACGGAGAGGGTGCAACAAAGCTTGTGGAAATAGAGGTGAAAAACGCAAAGAATGAAAGAGATGCTGAAAAAGGCGCCTTTGCTATTGCAAATTCTTTGCTTGTGAAGACCGCAATATACGGCAATGATGCAAACTGGGGACGGATAATGGCAGCGCTTGGATACTCAGGGATTGCAATTAAAGAAGGAATGACCGATATATTTTTGAATGGGCTTAAAATAGTCAGTAAGGGTATGGGAACTGGCAAGGATAAAGAGGCGAATGAAAAACTGAAAAATAAAGAGATTAAGATAGTTGTGGACCTTCATCTCCGTAGAGGCGCAGCAAAGGTGCTTACATGCGATCTGACAGAGGATTATGTAAAGATAAATGCGGAGTACAGGACATAAAAACAATGAAGAGTTATGAGTTATGAGAATTTTTGAGTTAAAAAATGAGGCATTGAAATCAGAAAATGGAGAGCATATCCTTGGCTTTAAAGAGACCGGAAGCCATGCCTGTTATATGATATACGGGATTTTAAAGCCGGGAGAAAAAGGAAGGGTGATAAAGCCCGGAGAGGGACATGAGGAAATTGTTCTTGCGATGAAGGGCGATATCGCAGTAACGGGACACTATGCAGGAACTTTGAAGGAAGGCGCTGCCCTTCATATTACAGGAGAGTATGAATGCTTTTTGGAGAATAAAGGCATTTCTGAGGCCATCTATATAATCGCCGGTGGACATTCCGAAGGGAGGCATCACTGAAAGCTTGCAATAGTTTCCTCTTGATAAAATACCCCTCGGTAAGCGATTATAAACAAGAGTTAAAAACGGCGCAAACCTTCTTATTTAACCGGATTCTCTGTCAATCGTTTTTGCCTCACAACTTTTTCAAGGGGTTATAATGTTGTGTTTTGAGTCTGCATTGCCGGAGCTTGTAATTAAAGGTAAAAGAATAAAGGTGCCTATCATTCAAGGCGGGATGGGAGTTGGAGTATCATTGTACCCACTCGCGAGCGCTGTTGCAAAGGAGGGCGGTCTCGGTATTGTTTCAAGTGCCTGTCTTGACAGGCTTGTTTCAAAGAGAACCGGCAAAAAAATACAATTCATACGAGGCTGCATACGAGGAGGTTTCCCTCGCAAAGGGCAGAAGGCGGTTTTGCCGGCATCAATATAATGGGTGCCCTGGTAAGGGATTACAATGATTCGGTCAAGGGAGCGCTTGATGCCGGAGCCGATGCCATTATTTCCGGCGCTGGCTTGCCGCTCACCCTTCCTGCTATTCAGCCGCCCAGGGATACCGCCCTTATACCTATAGTATCTTCTGCAAGGGCGCTTGAGATAATATGCAAAAAATGGGAGAGATTGGGCTACATGCCTGATGCAGTAGTGCTCGAAGGACCTCTTGCCGGAGGACATCTTGGATTTAAAATTGACCAGATAGATATCGAACCCAACAAGCTCGAAAACCTTTTGCCTCCGGTTAAAGACATGGCAAAGAAGTACGGAGATTTTCCCGTCATAGTTGCCGGAGGGATTTACACGTATGATGATATATCAAGATTTATAAAAATGGGGGCTGACGGCGTCCAGATGGGCACAAGATTTCTCGCTACAGAGGAAAGCAGCGCGTCGGGTGAATATAAGCAGGCTGTGATTGCGGCAAAGGAGGAGGATATTGTAGTTGCACACGATCCGGGCTCGCCGTGCGGACTCCCGTTCAGGGTGATAAAGCAATCTCCCATGTATGTCTCTTCACTTAAAAGGCTGAGACCTCCCAAATGCGACAAAGGCTATGTGCTTCTCAAGGATAAAGAAGGTAAGTTTACCATCTGCCCTGCAAAGGAAAGCAATGAGCATCACTTCTGCATCTGCAACGGTCTTCTGAGTTCAGCCGGTTATAACCGTGACAGGGAAGAACCGCTTTATACCGTTGGGACAAATGCATCAAGGATTGACAGGATAGTTTCCGTAAAGGCGTTGATGGATGAATTAACTGGCAAGGCGCCGGCTGCAGTTGTCTAAAAAGCAGGAAGCCTATTTTGCAACGACTTTAATGAACTTCCTTTTCCCTGCCTTGATCAGGTAATTTCCCCTTTTGAAGCCCTTTTGATGGTCTGTGATTTTCTGGTCATCAACGCTTACCGCCCCCTGTTTAATCAGCCTCATTGCTTCGCCGGTGCTCGGCGTGATGCCTGACAGTTTCATGATCTTTGGAAGCCACATCTCCTCCTCATCATCCCATTGAAGTTCAAAGACAGGTATTTCATCGGGAACGCCCTTTTCTTTAAAGATATGGTCGAATTCTTCCTTTGCATGTATTGCCGCTTCTTTGCCCCAATATCTCTCCACAATCTCAATTGCAAGGTTTTCCTTGGCCTTCTTAGGATGGACTTCCCCTGACTTTAACCCTTCCTTAAGGTTATTGAGTTCTTCAATACTGATATGGCTCAACAATTCATAGTATTTGATCATTAACTCATCGCTAATGGACATTAGCTTGCCATACATATCCTTCGGAGATTCCGATATTCCTATATAATTGCCGAGGCTTTTTGACATCTTTTTTACGCCGTCAAGCCCTTCAAGCAATGGCATTATAATTAGAGATTGCGGCTCCTGACCATATTCCTGTTGCAACTCCCTTCCCATCAAGAGATTGAACCTCTGGTCTGTGCCTCCAAGCTCTACATCTATATTGAGCACAACAGAGTCGTAACCCTGAAGCAGCGGATACATGAATTCGTGTATGCCTATCGGGCTATGGCCTGTAAACCTCTGCTTGAAGTCTTCTCGTTCGAGCATTCTTGCGACGGTTTGTTTTGCCTGAAGCCTGACTATATCCATAGCAGTAAGGTTCATAAGCCACTCGCTGTTGAATTTTATCTGTGTCTTTTGCGGGTCAAGGATTTTAAATACCTGCTCTTTGTATGTCTCTGCGTTTTTCAATACATCTTCTCTTGTCAATGGTTTTCTTGTCTCTGATTTGCCTGTGGGGTCGCCGATCATGCCTGTGAAATCGCCGATGAGGAAGATGACCACATGCCCCAGTTCCTGAAGCTGCCGCATCTTTTCAAGAAGCACTGTATGTCCTAAATGTATGTCAGGGGCTGTAGGGTCAAAGCCTGCCTTGATCTTTAAAGGCCGGTTTTCCTTGAAGGACTTCTCCAGTTTGTGGAGAAGCTCTTTTTCGAGGAGGATCTCGACAGTGCCTCTTTTTATTATCTCGAACTGTTTTTCCGGCGAAAGCATAACAAATATGATAAAACAGGCACGGGATTATAGGCAAGGGTAAATCTGCATCCTCTGATGCCTGCTCATCTTAAAATCGAATGGAACAAAAGGGTTTTTATTGCCGCTTTTGCGCATACCCTGACAGCTTCATAGCCTGCTCTATTTCGCCGAGAATGGCGGGGTCGTCAATGGTCGACGGCATGGAATATGCTTCTCCGTCAGCTATTTTCCTCATGATTCCCCTGAGTATTTTGCCAGAGCGGGTCTTCGGCAGCCGGGCAACAATACATGTCTCTTTATAACATGCGATGGGGCCTATGGTGTTGCGAACCATACGGACAAGTTCTTTTTTGATCTCGTCATGGTCTTTGGAAACACCGGCCTTAAGGACTACAAGACCGAGCGGAAGTTGTCCTTTAAGACTGTCATGCACTCCGATGACAGCGCATTCGGCTACGTCCGGATGCGTGGCGACCACTTCTTCCATCTCTCCGGTCGAAAGTCTGTGTCCGGCTACATTAATTACATCGTCAACACGCCCCATGATATAGACATAGCTGTCTTCGTCTATGAAACCGCCGTCGCTGGTGAAATAATATCCCGGGAAAGGAGAAAGATATGACTGGACAAATCTATCGTCCGCATTCCACAGCACAGGCAATGTGCCGGGCGGTAAGGGAAGTTTTATGACAACGAGTCCTTCTTGTTTGCTTGCAAGGCATTTGCCGCTGCTGTCGAGTATTCGCACATCAAAGCCGGGCACCGGTTTTGTGGATGAGCCGGGCTTTACGGGAAAAGGCTCTATACCCATGCAATTTGCCGTAATAGGCCAGCCTGTCTCTGTCTGCCACCAGTGGTCGATGACCGGTTTTTTGAGCAGGTTGTGAGCCCAGTGATAAGTGTCGGGGTCAAGACGCTCTCCGGCGAGGAATAGATATTTGAAGTCTGAGAGGTCATGCTTTTTCATATATTCTCCGGAGGGGTCTTCTTTTTTTTATGGCCGGAGGGCTGTAGGAGCGGTGAAGAGAGTTTTAACGCTGTGCTGTGATATTACCCTCCAGAATGCTCCGGGATCGGGAGTGCCTACAGATTTCCCTTCATAAAGGATCGTGGTGCACCCTGTCAGAAGAGGGCCGTAAACTATGTACGAATGTCCTACCACCCATCCTACATCGGATGCAGCCCAGTAAACATCTCCGGGTTTTGTGTCGTAGATGTGCTCGAGACTCCAGCGCAGGGCTACAGCGTGGCCTCCGTTGTCTCTAACAACACCTTTGGGTTTGTCGGTCGTGCCGGAGGTGTAAAGTATGTAAAGCGGATCTGTCGCTTTAACCGGTTCGCAATCAGCAGGCATGGCATTTTTTAACAGTTCTTCCCAATCAATGTCCCTGCCGTCAATTAGGGGCGCTTTTACAAGGCTCCTCTGGTAAATGATGCATTTTTGCGGCTTATGCTCCGCAAGCTCTATGGCTTTGTCCAGAAGCGGCTTGTATTCAATAAGCCTTTTGACTTCTACAGCGCCGGAGGCTGAGATTACGACTTTCGGCTTAGCGTCGTCTATCCTTATTGCAAGCTCATGTGAAGCGAAGCCTCCGAATACTACCGAATGCACGGCTCCGAGACGGGCGCAGGCAAGCATTGCCACGACTGCCTGAGGTATCATCGGCATATAGATGACAACTGTATCGCCTCTGCCTACGCCGAGGTTTCTCAGTACGCCGGCAAAACGCGCTGTCATATCCCTCAGTTCTTTATAAGTGAATTTTTGTATGGTGTTAGTCACAGGGCTGTCGTATATCAATGCCACCTGATTTGCCCTGCCGCCTTCTACGTGCCTGTCTAAGGCGTTGTAGCAGGTGTTAAGTTCGCCGCCTGAGAACCAGCGGTAAAAAGGAGGATTGGTGTCGTCAAGAACTCTGTCCCATTTCTTATACCACGATATCGCTTCTGCGGCCTCCCCCCCCAGAAGCCTGCCGGATCGTTTATGCTTTTTTGAAAAAATTCCTCGTACCTCCTCATCAAAGCTCTCCTTGATCAATTTGCTTTTATGATTTATTTATCTGTGTGCATTTCACCATATCGAGCTTTTGAAATCTCATGCATCCGTTGCACGATATGCAGTCTGCTTTTTCCTTGCCTTCTTTAAATTTGTTCGGCAGATCAGGCTCCCTGATGAGTGGCCTGGATATGGATATGAGGTCAGCATCACCTTTCTGTAATATGTCTTCTGCCACGGATTTTGAGCGGATTCCACCCACAAGGATTACAGGTATGTTCAATGTCTTTTTGAATAGTCTTGAATTCTCTCTAAAGTATGCCTCCTGCTCTGTCTGCAAGATATTGGGCTGTGCTGTCTTCGGTGCAGACTCATACATGCCGCCGCTCACCTCAATGGCATCTATACCAAGCTCTTCAAGCCTTTTTGCAATCCTGACACTTTCTTCAGGCTTTAATCCACTTTCAATAAAATCATCGGCATTGATTTTTATTAATATGGGGTAATTATCTCCCACCTCTTTTCTCATTGCTTTATAAACTTCTTCGAGGAAATGGAATCTCCTCTCCTCGTCTCCTCCCCAGTAGTCATTCCTTCTGTTGGTATGGGGCGAAAGGAATTCGCTCACAAGATAGCCATGCGCTCCGTGTATCTGTACACCGTCAAATCCTGCATACATCGCCCTTCGTGCAGCATCTCCGAATGCTTCGATGACTTCCCATATCTCTTCATTGGTCATTTCCCTCGGCGTAATCTTTATTGACGGGTCATGGATCTCGGATGGTGCGATGGGCTGCAGACCTCCGAGCAAAGCAGGGAAACACTGCCTGCCTCCATGAACAAGTTGGATTACTATTTTGCCGTCAAGTTTATGGACGGCCTCTGTCAGGCGCTTTAATTTGTCTATGTAATAATCGTTATGTATGCATATCATCTGTGGCACAGAACGGCCTGAGATATGGACCAATGCATTGCCTGTAATTATAAGCCCCACGCCGCCTTTTGCAAGTTCTTTATAGAATTCGATGAGGGCATCCGTAACAAAGCCGTCCACATCAGCCCTTTTTTCATAAGTTGCAGAGCGGACAAGACGGTTTTTAAGCTCTATTCCTGCAAGATTAAATAGTTCGAATAACATATTTACACCTCCCATCACCTTAATGATATCATTTTACCATTTGATTAAATGTTTTTGTCAGTAACAGAGGTTATCTGACAAGGCTTTTAACAATTCTCTCCAACGATTTCATTTCTTCATAGATAACGCTCAGGAGAAAGAGAGCAAGGGTTTGAAAATCGCCTTTATTTGTTTTTTTGCAATGCAGTTATATACTCAGCCCGTCTTATCGGCGGGATAATTACAGGACAGTAACCGTTCTTTAAGGATAAAATATTTAACAAAAGCCTTCCGATTCTGCCGTTGCCGTCTGTAAATGGATGAATTGACTCAAACTCAGCGTGCAGATCAGTTGCCCATTCAAGGATATGTTTACCTTTTACATCACTGTTCAGGTTCTCAATATGTTTTTCATTAGTTCAGGAACTTTCTGGTAATCAGGAGGCAGATAATCGGTTCCGGTGATAATAACATTCCTCTGTCTGTATCTGCCTGCATTCTCAGAATCTATCTGCTGAAAAAAGAGTCTGTGCAAAAATAAGACATCTTCTTCGGATATAGGCTTATCCAGCAGAGAGTAAATATGGTCATAAGCCTTTGCATGACCTATGGCCTCGTAATGCTCCCTCAATGATTTTCCGCCAATTGTTATTTCGTCTTCGATGATAACCTTTGTCTCAGACTCGGTAAGAGTATTCCCTTCAATCGCATTGGATGAGTATGTCATCCCTATGCGGTAATAGTCTTTGAGTTGTTTGACAACATGGTCGGGAAAAGGACGATAGCCGTCGAGGATGGATTTGAGAGAATCGATTTTATTCAAAACATCCTTATTTTCAGCGAAATGCGATTTCATGTTTTCTGTGTTCCACTTTAGATTGCGTTATATATTCTTCAAAGATATTTTAGATTTTGCATTGCTTTTTTTAGCATAAGATTTTTTTGTTCTTTTATAAAGCTCAATTGAGTTTCTGGAAGTTGATAAATATCTTTGTTTGCCTCTTTAAATTCAGACATGCCGGTCGTTCTTGCGGCTGCGGTAACTTCGCCCCAACTAATAAAATATTCGTCAAAATAATCAATAGGGAATTTACTAAGTTTTGAAACGTCATCTCTAGTAGGCATTCGTCCAAGTTGTTTAGATATATTCTTAACTTCAAGTTGAAGCATTTTTTTTGCTTACCTCGTACTTTTGTTTTTTCAACCTTTCAACAGGGCTGTTTTTTGCTTTGGGAGTGCCGCCATTCTTTCTGAACGGATTTAGACCAAGGTTTAGTTCCTTATGTCTTTCAGATGCAATTTTGCAGTAATACTCTGAAAGTTCAATACCAATATAGCGCCTGTTTAATATCTGTGCAGTTAATGTTGTACTTCCTACCCCATTGAAAGGATCAAGAACTATTTCATTTTCATGTGTAAACAATGATATTAAACGATACATGAAGTTCGGCGGAAGCTGGCAAGGATGATCAACTCTCCGACTGTTATGTTTTAACCGGTGAATATCCCACCAAAGATTTGATGCTATTTCAGTATCATTATGTTTTAATCGTTTTCTAATTTTCATGCAGGTAGGCCTAATACAATAATTTTCTGACAAGGTTTCAAGTGCTTTCCTTTCAAGAAAGGAATGGGTTTGACGTGCAAACCCTGGCATTGGTCTTGGCTTGCCTTTTGAAAAACAAAGTATTGAATAATGGGCAGGCATTATCATTCGTACAGGCATGCTCAACCCTTCCCAAACTATCCAGTCTTGGTAATCCATTATGGTTTTTAGATGCTTAAAATGCCGTATACACCATTGAGGTATATTTATCACTGCAAGCGTCCTGCCGGGTTTCAATATTCTTGCTAATGAACTCAGCCATTTATCGCACCACTTAAAGTAAGCTTGAATATCAATCCCATCGTTCCAGTTTTCATATTTTTTGTTAAGGTTATATGGAGGGTCTGCAAAACAAAAATCAATGCTATTGTCAGGAATATTGTCTAATTCTTCTAAACAATCTCCATTTATAAGGGAAGAATGCTCTGGATATTGATTTTCGATGATAGGATATTTCTTGTAATTGTGTTTTGTATGCAAGACCGGTTTGTAATAATTTCTTTGGTCATAGACATTTACAGCTTCATATTCTGACAAACCGAATAAATCTTGCAATCTTCTTACGATATCATAAGGATAAGATGAAAAACTTACCGTTATGTCGCGCCATACATCTGACATTAACGTGCCAAATTCATGATAGAGATGTTTTTTGCCGCCGTAATCTTTTGTGGTTCTATGACAAGAAGGACAATAAGTATAGGCAATTCTTGTTTTTGTATGTCTCAAACTCCCTTTGTAACGGGTAAAAATGAGCAAGGCAGCGTGGCTTTGAATTAACCCCCTTCTTTTGAATAAGAGTGTTCAAGCTTAACTGCTATCCAAAGCTTGAGATGAAGATGATTATTATTTAGCTCCGAACAAAAATCGGATGCAAGCACAGGGGAGGTTAAAATCGCAATAACAGAATCCTGACTTGCCATGCTGGAAAAGTAGTGAATGTCTTCATACAAATCACTTCTGTTTGGAATTTCCTCAAGAGTTTTGAAGAAAGGCAAAATAATAAACTCCACATTTGCTCGATGTGGTGAACAGTCTCTAAGTCTACCAACTATTTTTTCCTCTTTCAAAGGAATCGTATTTTCGCTTGAATGAGCCATGCCGCACCTAATTTTTGTCAATGCTTTTAAGGAATGCTAAAAGCCTATCGAGTTCGCTATCTTCGAAAGTAACAGTACAATCGCTGAACTGGCATATGGTTTTTAAGGCCGATGCTCGCTCAAAATTGCCTGCTCCATCAATGACATAAGCTATTCTATGTCCATATTTGTGAAGTAGTCTTTGTCTTGCTTGAGCCTGTCCTGCTTTTCTTTCAATGGTGCTATTGGTTGTTACCTGAAAGCTAATTTCAATAGCACAGTACTTGCCTTTGGGAGAAGAAGCCACAATATCGAATGAGAGCGAGGTTCTATCATTCTGACTGATTTTTGGAATCTGTTTTTTAGAAAAATCCCAAGAAGGAAGCATATCTTTGAGGTAATCAACGACATATTTTTGAGCTAAATTCCCCAATGCATTTGCGGTAGCACCACCGGTAATTCTGCTAACCCAAATGTAACGTTGCCTGACAAAAGAATCCAATTCCTTTTTATGTCCGATTAAGGTTCCGATCATGCATTTTTCCATAATGTCTGGCGGTAGATTTACCGCAATAGCTGCGCCGCCGAATAAAATCAAATTGATTACATCTTCCATCATTGGAGAAAGCGCTTCATTTTTTTGATAGGCCCTTGCCGTCAACCTTTAAGTGGGGATTGCTCCAAGTCTTTGCATTCTGGAGCGTTTGAAATTTATAACTATGATTTGCGCCATTCCATATGAATTCCATTGTTAAATCAAGGAATATTGACGGTAATTCTTTCTTAAAACGCATAAGCTTCTCACCGCCTATATCGGAAAGAACAACAAGATGCTTTAAGAACAGATTAGCCTGCAACTTCTTTGAAGCAGAAAGCACATTTTTCCAAGCAAAGGGCGTGGCATCGGCAATGTTTAGTAAACTTATGAATTTATCTTGAGTCTCAATAAGTTTGGGGATTATGCTTGAATTACGCTCTATTTCAGCTATTCTTTCAGGCCAGAATTTGAGAGCATTAGCTTCTAAGTCTTTTAAATTTCGCATTTATAACCATCTCCCTATTTTATATTTACTATACCATAATCCCTGCTGCGTCTTTTCAGATATACTCCTAAAAAACTATTCCCTAATTAGTCCTGAGCCTTACTGCCAGTTTTATTGCCTCTATCATGCTCGATGGATTGGCAATTCCTTCCCATGCAATATCGTAGGCAGTTCCGTGGTCAGGAGAAGTCCTGATTATTGGCAAGCCAATTGTAACATTAACGGCTTTGTCAAAGGCTATCATCTTAAGAGGGATTAGCCCCTGGTCATGATACATGCATACAATTATATCAAATTCGCCATTATATGCCCTGTGAAATAGGGTGTCTGCCGGATATGGGCCAGAGGCAGAAATGCCTGATGCCTGTGCTTCATTAACAGCCGGAATAATTTCTTTTATCTCCTCATCTCCGAATATGCCTGCCTCTCCGGCATGGGGATTCAATCCTGCAACAGCAATTCTGGGATTATCAATGCCCATCATATCGCACGCCTTTTTAGCGAGCATGATTGTTTGTAAGACCTTTTCCCTTTTTATTAAATCAGGAACATTTCTTAATGCTGTATGGATTGTTACGAGGATTAGTTTTAATTTATCGCTGTAAAACATCATTGCATAGTCTTTTGTGGTTGTTAGCTCTGCCAGCATTTCGGTATGTCCGGGCCATATAAAACCAGCCATTTTCAATGATTCTTTTGAAATAGGTGCTGTCACAATTGCATCAACTTCTTTATTCAATGCAAGCTCAACAGCCTTCTTTATGTAGCTTACGCAAGCCCTGCCGCCTTCGGCAGTGGGTTTGCATCGCTGAAAGTTCCTGTCTTTGATTTCGCCGGTATTTATTATTTTGAGACTATTCAGGTCTACCGGTATGTTCAGTTTCTCAACTGCCTCCTCAAGAACAGCGATGTCCCCGATGATAATAGGTTCGCGTAATCCCGCGATTTCATGCGACATGATCGCTTTCAATACTATCTCAGGGCCTATGCCTGCCGGGTCTCCGATGGTTACAGCGATTTTTTTGAGGGTGGTCATCCTACTGCTGTAGAACACTCACCCCTTCGGGTGGTGAGAATTCAAAAAGTTTATCCTTCAGTTCGGTATTGATTTTTACATCCTTTAAATAGATATCAATTCTGTTGGATAAAGTATCGATAATGGTGAGAGATTCTATCGGAAATTCTTCGCTGGATGTGGTGATTTCCACAGAAACTATATTGCCCATAGGTTTTTTAGGTTTCAGCAAAAGTCGGCGATCAGCTTTTGTCGAAACATCGAATTCGTTTTTTATATTTCCGAAACCGCCCAAAAGGGCTATGGGAGCCTGCCCATAGGTCGCCCTGTCGAATTTTGCCTTGAATGCCTGCTTTTCTTTTTTCTGGTAAATTATTATATCGTCGCCAGTGATATACACAATCTGGGGCTTGTCTCCCTTGTATTCCCATCTCATCTTTGGAGACTTTATAAGAAATTGTCCTTTGTAAGTATCGGTTCTTTTCAGGTCTTTTATATAGCTTTTCTGGATGAAACTCCCCTTGATGTCTTTTATATTCTCGTAAGCCTTCTGGATTCTTATTACCTCATCATCAGATTGTGAGGCAAAAGCAATAGAAGATGAAAGACAAAAGATAGAGAATATCCAAATAACGAGAGTTTCTAACAGAAATACTTTGTCAGGCAGGGCATTGTATTGTAGCGGTTTTTTTCGCCGCCCGCGAAGACAGGAGTCTGAGCAGGCGGAAACCTCGGAGAAAGGCTTGGATGCCTTTCGAGAATGAGCGGAAATACTATACCCTGCCATGACTACCCTCATCTTCTTCCCAGAAAATCCCTCGGCTTTCCCGCGCCCTTTGGAGGCCCTACGAGGCCGTCTTCCTCAAGGAGTTCCATCATCCTTGCTGCCCTGTTGTAGCCGATCTTGAATCTTCTCTGTATCGAGGATATGGAAACCTCCCCGACAGACTCTGCAAATTCTATTACCCGTTGATACATCTCGTCCCTTTCTCCTGAGATGTCTATTCCCTTTTCCTGTTCATCTGCGACAATAATATTCTCAAAGGATGAGTAGTCAGGGGTCCCCTGCGATTTCACGAATTCTGTTACTAATTTAACCTCAACGTCGCTTACATATGCACCGTGAATTCGCATGATTTTAACGCCAGGTAACATAAAGAGCATGTCCCCCATCCCCAGAAGCTGCTCTGCTCCCTGTGCATCGAGGATAGTCCTTGAGTCTATTTTTGATGTCACCTGGAAGGATATCCTCGCTGGGAAGTTTGCCTTTATGAGCCCTGTAATGACATCGACCGACGGCCTCTGCGTAGCGAGAATAAGATGAATACCCGATGCCCTTGCCATCTGTGCGAGCCTTGCAATGGCATTTTCAACATCGCTTGGCGCTGTGAACATGAGGTCTGCGAGCTCATCTATAAATACCACGATATATGGAAGCCTTTCTGATTGAGATGCCTGCCTGTTGTAATCTTCTATATTCCTTGCACCCTTTTTAGCAAGGAGCCTGTATCTCCTCTCCATCTCAAAAACAACCTTTTTCAATGCATCCGAAGCCTCTTTGGGACTCGTTATCACCGGCGCAATTAGATGGGGTATATCGCTGTACGCCGACAATTCGAGGAGCTTCGGGTCGACCATCAACATCCTGATCTCATCCGGCGTGGCCTTATAAAGAAGGCTCATTATCATGGCATTTATGGAAACGCTTTTACCTGAGCCTGTTGCACCTGCTACTAATAGATGCGGCATCCTTGCAAGGTCTGTAATCACCGGATTTCCGAATATGTCTTTTCCGAGGGCGAGTGTAAGAAGGGAAGGACTTCTCTGGAAAATTTCTGATGAAATTATCTCTTTGAGGGAGACTACTGCTCGCTCATTATTCGGGACTTCTATGCCGATGGTCGCCTTTCCTGCAATGGGATATACCCTGATGCTCGGCGCACGGAGGGCGAGGGCAAGGTCGTCTGATAAAGAGACTATCCTGTTTATCTTTACTCCAGCAGCAGGTTCGAATTCATACATTGTTACCACGGGACCTGGATGGGCCTGCTTTATTTTTCCATTGACACCGAAGTCAGAGAGCTTCTTTTCAAGGCCCGATGCTGCTGCATTGAGCTCTTCCTTTGTCGGCCCTGATACACCGTCTGCATCTTTCAGGAAATCAATGGATGGAATGTTGTAACCGCCAGTGGTTTCCCGTACCGGCTTTTCCCTCGGAGGTTTTTGTTTCGAAGGGGTTTTAACTGGTATCGCCCTATTGTGAGGTTCGCTGATGATGATACCAGAATCGTAATCTTCATCGATCTTTGCATCCGCTGATTCCTCTTCGCTTGTTTTCCGCTTTTTCCTGTCCGCAAGATAAGAAAAGATCGAGACAGGACTCATGAGGATTATGGAAACAATAATGATGGCGATGCTCAGTATATATGCACCGATGCTCGAAAGCAGGCCTTCGAAGATGCCGGATAAAAAGAGGCCTATGAGTCCACCCGGAGGGTCGATTTTCAGTGCTGTGGTTTTGGATAAAAGGTGCAGGAGCATCGATAAGGAAGGCAGGAAAAGAAATGCGCCGAGCATATGAATCCTGTTTCTTTCTTTTCCCATAATCTTCCTGACTCCATAAATTATGAGAAAGGCGGGTATTAAAAGGCCAGAAAAGCCTATGGTCGAAAATATGATATCGGAGAGGTATGCACCCACAATGCCGCCGTAATTCTTTGGCGGTGTATTGGAAAATGTGAGCAGCGACCTGTCCCATTTGTGGTACGTAAAGAGGGAGAGGGCGAGGTATAGTCCTCCAAGGACTGCAATAACGCCTGCTATCTCCTGCAGCCGACTGCTTCTGTTAGTAGAAACGATGCCAATCTCTTTCTGCATTTTTCAAATTTTACCATTTTCTACAGATAGTAAAAAAGTATAACCGTGCCGAAGATAATACGGTATATCGCAAAGGAGTTGAAGGTATGCCTTGTAACGAATCCTAAAAACGCCTTTATAACAAGCAGTGCAGAGAAGAAGGAGATAAAAAAGCCGGTCGCAAAAACAGGCATATCGCTTAAGTTTAGATTATGAATGCTTTTTAATAGATCGTACGATGTTGCAGCAAACATTGTCGGTATTGCTAAAAAGAAGGAAAACTCGGTGGCCGTTTTCCGATCCAGACCAAAACACATGGCGCCCATTATTGTAGCACCTGCCCTTGAGACACCGGGAAAGAGGGACAATGCCTGTGCCAGACCTATGCCCAGTGCCCGTTTAAGAGATACTTCATCTATATCCATGACAACAGGGTTTCTGACAATCCTTTCGATGACAAGCATAGCAATACCGCCGGATATGAGTGCGAAGGCAACGGTTAGAGGATTAAACAAGTAATGCTTTATAAGGGAGTGTGTCAGAAGCCCAAAAAATGCAGCAGGCAGAAATGCTATGAAAAGATTTAATAAAAATTTGTTTGACTTTTCCGTGCCGATCCCCTTTATGGACGATAATACCCGCTCACGATACATCCATACCACGGCAAGGATCGCTCCGAGCTGTATGAATACCTCAAAGGTCTTTGCCTTATCACCGGTGAAATCAAGTATATCCCCTGCAAGGATCAGATGGCCTGTTGAAGACACAGGTAAAAATTCGGTAATGCCCTCTACTATACCCAGTATTATCGCCTTAAATATCAAATTTATCATTTTCAGCGAGGGCCTTGAGGTCTGCTGTTATCTCCTTTGAGAATGGGTTCAGCTCCCATGCCTTTTTAATGACATCGATTGCCTTGTCCTTAACACCCATCTCGAGGAAGGTCTTGCCCATGCTGTAATATGCATGGGCATTATTGGGATTTATTTTAAGGATTCCCTTATATATCTCTATTGCCTGTTCAGGCTGCCCCACTTTTCTGTATGCCTCTGCAAGGCTCTGCATTATCGACGTATCCGAAGGATTCTTTTTATATGCCTTAACGAGTATCTCCAGTGCCTTCTCGTTTTCATTTTTTGCCAGATACATCTCTCCCATCAAATGCCCCAATGTGGAAACATCCTGTCTGACATCGGATACGGCGTCCTTCAATATGTTCTCTGCCCTATCTGTCTCTCCTGCCTTGTTATAAAGCTTGCTCAGCGTAATAAGCCTGTCGGTGTTTGAAGAACTTATATTGTGGGCGGCCTCATAATACTTGATTGCAGACTGTACATCACCCATGTCTTCATATATCTCCCCGATGGCATCGTATGCCTTTACAAAAAGGGGTTTTTTAGCGATGGCATTTTTGAAGGATTCGATTGCTTTGTCTGTCTCTCCTTTGGCAAGGTACAACTGACCAAAGTTGTAAATGATTGTTGGAGACTCGGGCGCTATTTCCGATGCCTTTTTAAGTTCATTTTCCGCCGACTGCAAGTCCCTGCCCTCCAAATATTGCTGGAAATTTTTCAGGTGCGTCTCGATGGAAGAGGGCTTGAACTTTTTGCTTAACACTCCTGCTATTTTATCTTCAAGCGTGGCCATGACAAAAGGCTTTATGATATACCCAGCTCCTCCTTCTTCTGCAGCCCTTGCCACTGTATGTCTTCTTGCCTCTGCCGTGACGAATATGAAAATTATATTGCTGTATTTTTTATTTTCTCGTACGGTTTTGAATAATTCAAGCCCTGTCATTTCAGGCATGTTAATGTCGCAGATAACGAGGTCTATCTTTGATGTTTGAATAATAGTGAAGGCCTCTTTCCCATCCACAGCAGTGATAATGTTTTTAAAGCCCATCCTCGTCAGCATGTTGCTTACTGTTTTGCGCATGGACGATTCATCATCAACAACAAGACAGTTTATATGAAGATATTCCATGGGGATTGCTATCAGTGTATTCCCTCCTTTAGAGTCTCTGGCAGGGTAAAAACAAACCTCGCTCCACGGTCTTCGGAATCTTCAACCCATATATCTCCACCGTGTGCATTCACCACGAGTTTACAGAATGTCAATCCAAGCCCTGTACTTGTCTTTCTCTGTTTGGTCTCTCCTTCCACCTGGAAGAATTTGTCAAATATTTTCTCTTTAAGGTCATCAGGAACGCCCTTGCCCTGATCGGCTATGCTGACCCTTGTCTCTTTTTGGCTGTCATGGTATTGAATGTTCAACCTGATTTTCCCTCCATCAGGAGAATGTTCTATGGCGTTTCTCAAAAGATTTGTTACTACCCTCCCTATGAGGTTTTCATCGATATAACAGATGTGGGAACTCCCCTCGAATGCAAGCTCGATATTCCTGCGTGACAGCACATTCTTGAGGGATGTTATCTCCCTTTTGACCAGGGTGTAAATGTCTGTTTCCTCCCTGTATATCATTATTTTCCCTTCTTCCAGCTTCAGTACGTCGAGGATGTTCATGACCATGTTCTGCATTTTGTAAACATCTTCTGTAGCAAGATTGACATACTCAAACTGCTGTGGTGTGAGCGGCTCATAATTCAACATGTCCAGGTTAGCCATGATTGTGGTGATCGGGCCTTTGAGGTCATGCACGATAAAACCTACAAGGTTTGTCCTTAGTTCATCCAGTTTCATGAGCCGTTTGTTTGTCTCTTCGAGTTTTCTTACCTTTCTTTCCAGCACATCCTTTGTTTGTGCAGCATAGATGTAAGGCGCCAGATGTTCCACGATATCTATTGCCGTAGCCTCTTGTTTTTTTGTAAAAGACTTTCCATCTTCGGAATCCGTGAGGTTTATTACGCCAAGCTTTTTGTCCAGATACTTTATGGGAATACTGACCGAGAACTCGGAAGAATATTGCGAAGAGTCAAGGGGCGTGAAAAACGATCGTCTCTTTTCATCAGAATAGAATGGCGTGTCGTCTATCAATGCACGGGTGGAGATGGTGACATCGCAGAGTTTTCTCTTAAGGCCTATAATCTCATGGTTTGTGGCTGCCTTTACTTCCAGTGTCAGGTCGTCAGGGTTGATTATCATTATGGAACATCTCTTTACACGAAGGCATTTTGCTAAAATATTGACCACGTCCTGCAGTTTTTCATCGAATGAAATATCCTGCCGCAGGAGGGTCTTGCCGATTTTGTATTTTTCGCACAGGTCGTATGACATGACGGTATTAATTATATCACAAGATAAAAGAATTATTTAGCTGTCAGGACACCCTTTAGATCATAGTCAAAGGCATCCATTATCTCGACAGTCACAAGGTCTCCAACTATTAGTGCTGATTGCTGACTACTGATTGCTGACTGCTCTATAATTACCACCCCATCTATCTCCGGGGCATGGGAATAAAGCCGTGCAATAGCTATATTGCCATCTATTTCATCTACAATAGCCTCGTATCTTCTGCCGATAAGTTCTTTGTTTTTTTCAAGGGATATGGCTGCCTGCCTTCTCATGATCTCATCAAGCCTTCTCATTTTAACCTTTTCAGGGACAT
Source organism: Dissulfurispira sp. (assembly GCF_036745535.1). Classification (NCBI taxonomy): domain Bacteria; kingdom Pseudomonadati; phylum Nitrospirota; class Thermodesulfovibrionia; order Thermodesulfovibrionales; family Dissulfurispiraceae; genus Dissulfurispira; species Dissulfurispira sp. The sequence continues at coordinate 26,041 of NZ_DAIOFX010000005.1, read as the reverse complement.
GTCCCTTCAGTTTCGACGAAGATGTGCCTTCTTCCTTCGAATACGTAAAGACACCGAGCCTGTCGAATCTTATCTCTTCGATGAAGTCAACGAGGCCATGAAAATCATCTTCTGTCTCGCCCGGAAATCCCACTATGAATGTTGTTCTTAAGGCAACACCGGGAATTGTTTTCCGTATATTTCGTATCAGCTTGATATATTCTTTTCTTGTCCCTCTTCTTCCCATTAATCTCAAAATCTTGTCTTCGGAGTGCTGGAGAGGAATATCGAGGTATTTCTGAATCTTATCTTCTTTTGCTATAAGCTCCAGTAATTCGTCGGTTATCTCTGTTGGATAAAGATACAGAAGTCTGATGCGGAAGTCGCCTTTTATTGAAGCGAGGTCTTTTAATAGAGATACAAGATTGTATCCAGCCAAATCCTTGCCATATTTTGTGATGTCCTGCGCCACAAGTATTAACTCTCTGACGCCGTTTTTGATATGTTCCTCTGCTTCTTTCAATATTCTTTCAGGCGGAATGCTTCTGAACCTTCCCCTGATGGAAGGTATAACGCAGAAGGTACATTTTTTATCGCAGCCCTCGGCGATTTTGAGATAAGCATATGACGAGGCGATAGGCGATGGGCGATAGGCAACAGGTATTTTAATATCTCCTATAGCCTCTTGCCTCTTGCCTGTTGCCAAACCTTTACAGTATGCGATTATGCTGCTATCTTCTCCGACTCCAAAGATTGCATCCATCTCAGGGATTTCCTTCATAAGCTCATCCCTGTATCTTTTTGCAAGACAGCCGAATACGATGAGTTTCTTTTGACCCTTGACCCTTGACCCTTGACCCCTTTTAATTTTTGCGAGCTTGAGTATCTCTTCTATGGATTCTTCCTTTGCATCCCTGATAAATCCGCATGTATTTACAAGGATGATGTCCGCATTGTTTGGATCATCCACATGGACAAAGCCTTCTGATTCAAATCTTCTTGCCAGATGTCCTGAATCGACAACGTTTTTCGGACAGCCGAGGGTTGTGATGTTAATCTTAGTCAATACTTATTCCTCACTGAAATGCTATTCCATTGAAATATAACTATTTATAATAACATGAATCCGGCGGTGAAGGTGCTGAGACCGGAGGTGTTCCTGAGTGCATTGAGAAGAGGGGTTTTTGTAGTTGCATCTGTATGGAAAAATATGGGATATGTTCCTTCCCGAATTTATGTATCCCTTCACGAATTCTCTCCCTAATAAGCGGATTCCATTGAACCCTGACTGTGATATAATTAAAAAATCATGAATATGCAGGACGATTTAAGGCGTATTACCGATTACTTTAAGGACAGGGATGAGGTTTCCGCCCTCTATATATTCGGCAGCGCCGCAAGAGGCAAAGAAACAGCCGAAAGCGATATAGATATTGCTGTCTTGATAAATGACCGCAAAAAAGGGCGAAAGACCTACGAGTCGCTGAAAAAAGCATATTACTCCGCCTCTCCGAAATTTTCTCTGCGCCCCATAGACATTGTAGTGTTGAACACAGCCCCGCCTTTTCTGAAACACCGTATTATCAAAACCGGCAAAGTGCTTTTTGACAGAAACAGGCGGCTGAGGGTCAGGTTTACCACTCAGGCAATTATTGAATATCTTGATTTTAAGCCGATAGAGGAATTTTTTGCTAAAGCTATTGCAAAGCGTTTCCGAAAGACGGCTGCTGCTAAACGGACATGAAGATTGTGCATGCTGTCTGAAAAAAACATAGTGCCGATATAGAGAGATTTTGCAGGGCGGTAGCGGGAAAATATAAACTGCAAAGAAACCCGTGCGAACTGCCGAATTGTTGCGCTTTATCGCCTTTTTCGTATAATTTTTCTAAGTGTAATCAATAACGGGGTAGAGGTTAAATTATGGTTTCGATAGAATTTGATATGATCGTTTTTAAAGAAAATGACACTTATGTTGCTTATTGTCCTGAACTCGATATCTCAAGCTGCGGGAAAAGTGTCGAACATGCAAAGGAAATGCTAAAGACTGCAGTAAGACTATTTATTGAGGAATCGGAGAAAATGGGAACTCTTGAGGATATCCTTGAAGAAGCAAATTATAAAAAAGACTCAAGCGGCAAATGGCTCCCTCCGAGATTGGTTGCTACCGAATTGGTGAGCACATAATGTATACCTAAGATAACGCCTCTTCCTTTGGTAGCGATGACAAGAAATGTGACATGGTTTACATTAATAAAGACGATGGGATTGCAGTTGTATTACAATGTCATTTTTCAACAAAAGAGAAAGAAGAAGCTCCCGCAAATAAGGCAAGCGATTTAAACACTGCAATTAGTTGGCTTCTTCAACGCCCGATAGAGGAACTGCCTGAGAGAATATTATCATCTGCTAAAGAAATTCGTGATGGTATAAATTCTGGCGACATCAATAGCTTACATATTTGGTATGTGCATAATCTGCCCGAATCTAAAATGTGGAAAATGAATTGATGACGGTTGAAGCAACTGCCAATTCTGCTATACATACATATTTTTCTGGAAAGCGAATTGCGATCAAGGGGTTAGAAGTTGGTCGAAAAAAGCTTGAAGAATGGTATACAGAAACACAATCTCCTATTTTTGTAAATGATCAGTTTATGTTCACAATTCCGCAGGGATATGAGATTGCAGGGCCAGAATGGAAGGCAGATGTCATGGCTATTCCGGCGAGATTTCTGTATCGCCAATATAAGAAATACAAAACAAAATTGTTTTCTGCAAATGTTCGAGATTATCTTGGCTCAAGGCTTAGCGATTCTAATATAAATAATGGGATTAAAAAATCAGCTGAAAATGATGCTGATAATTTCTGGGTTTTTAATAACGGGTTGACGATCTTAGTGAATAGCTATGCCCTTGAAACTAAAAGCAAGAAAAATTATCTTAAGATTCAGGGAATATCAATTGTAAATGGTGCACAGACCACAGGTGCTATTGGTTCATTGTCACGTTTGCCATCTGATACGGTGTCAGTTCCAGCTCGTTTTGTGCAAACCGATAACCAAAACCTGGTTCACAGTATTATTCAATTCAATAATAGCCAAAATAAAATAACTGCTTCAGATTTTCGAAGTACTGACAAGATTCAAAAGAAATTAAAAGACCAAATAAGCAAAATTCCTGATGCAGAATATGAGGGCGGTCGTAGAGGTGGCTACAGCGATGCAATAAGAAGAAGACCAAAGCTTTTGCCCTCTTACACAGTTGCTCAGGCCCTTGCTTCTTTCCATGGAGATCCTGTTATTGCATATAACCAGAAGGCCAATATCTGGGCAGATGATCGCCTTTATTCAAAATGTTTTAATGACGACACAAAAGGTGCACATATAGTATGTGCATATGCCCTATTACGTGCAGTTGAAGAAAAGAAATTGTCTTTGGTCAACAAATCAAAGAAAAGCGAAGGGAGCTTAACGACTACAGAGGAACAACAGCTTCAATTTTTTAGAAAACGTGGCTCTACATATCTGTTGGCTTCTGCAATGGCAAGTTGCTTGGAAACATTTATTAGTAGAAAAATCCCTAATAGATTTCGCATATCTTTTGGGGATAATACCTCGCCTAAAAAAGCACAGGACTATTGGACTTCAATCGTGAATATTAATGTTCCGCTGTGCACTCAATTAGAAGATGCCCTGACAGATGGATTGAAAAGTATGGAAAGAGTAAACAAGGCTATTCAAACATTTCAAAGCCTTGTACAAGTTACAGTGGAAGCTAATCGGCAGATATATAATGATTTTTCTTCAAAGGTCGTTATGCTATAGTGGAAGTGAGAAGGCCTTAAATCAAAATCAAGCCCGTAGGTCTCTATGATATTCAGACAGGCACTTTTATGACAATCTTTTTAACGGCTTCCGGTTTGTCCGCATATTGCGCCTGCGGCATATGCCCGTCGTGGGGGAAAAATATCGCGAACAGACCCGGCGTCAGATTTATAAAAGCGACTTCGCCGTGCAATTTCTGAAAATCCCTGCCCTCGTCGTATGTCTCTTCCGTGCAATCTTTTTTGTTGCAGACCCCGATTTTTTCCCGTCCGGTTAAGGTTATCTGTATGTCTATGTATCTGCGGTGGCATTCTATAAAGCACTGGGAAATCTCTTTCGTTTCATATTCGCTGACAAGGGCAAACACGCCACTGTTGCCGATCTCGTATTTCCCCTGCGGCAGTTCGGTTAAATCCTGCCTGCTGGTGAATTTGGACGCATCTGTAAAACCCTGATGAATGCAGAGATATTTATTGAAATTGTCGAGAGAATCTAAAATCATTCGATTATTGTATCACATACAGGCGGTAAAACATTAAAGCTCTTTAAAATTGTTATAATGGTATAGACTATGCTTGAATGGACAGGATACATAAAGATTTTTACCACCCTGCTGGCGATAGTGAACCCGCTCGGGGTAATCCCGATATTTGTCAGCCTTACAGGCGATTCTACTGACTATGAACGCAGGCATATCGCCCGAACTACAAGCATAACAGTTGCTGTTGTATTGGTTGTGGCCACTTTGATAGGAAAGCCCCTGCTGAATTTTTTCGGAGTCAGCATTGCGTCGTTCAAGGTCGGCGGCGGCATTCTCTTAATGTTAATGGCGATCGCCATGATGCAGGCCAAGCACACACAGAGCAAACAGACCCCGGAAGAGGCTGAAGAAGCTGAAGAGAAGGAGAGCATTGCAGTAGTGCCGATCGGTATGCCTTTATTGGCGGGGCCAGGCGCTATATCTACAGTGATAATCTACGCGGATGCATCGTCTCAGCCAATGCATATCGGCTTGATCATTATCAGCAGCCTTTTGGTAGCGATATTGACATGGGGCTCGCTGAATATCGCCAACCCGGTCAGCAAAATGCTGAGCAAGACCGGGATAAATATCGTAATCCGTCTTATGGGACTGCTGCTGGCCGCCATTGCCGCAGAATTCATTGCAGGCGGCCTGCTTCAACTGCTTCCGGGACTGGAGAAATAGGGAGAGCAACTTATGGATGGGACCAGACGTGCGGATATAAGGCCGGGATTGCGTGTTTCGATAGTATTAAAGAAAGACCAAAAGACCGGCAAACTGACGGAAGGGATTGTAAAAGACATTTTAACCAATTCGCCTTTGCATCCGCATGGGATTAAAGTCCGTCTGCAAAGCGGAGAAGTGGGACGCGTAAAGAAGATATAAGGAAATATGAGAAAGCCGCTGCGCAATAAAATAAATGTTTCGCCGTATATCACACCCGAAGGGCAGAGACAATTGAGCGAAGAACTGTCATATCTGTGGAAGGTTAAACGCCCCAGGTTACTCAGGCTGTTGCTGAAGCTGCTGCTATGGGAGATCGTTCTGAGAACGCAGAGTATATTTATGGTAAGAAGCAGTTAAGGCAGATTGATTCTCGTGTGCGTTTTCTTACAAAGAGATTGAGCGAGCTTATTGTAGTGAACAGGATACCCGATGATACTTCGAGGGTATTTTTTTGGTGCATGGGTTGAAATTGAGGATACTGACGGGAACGCGTACCAGTATCGCATTGTCGGTCCTGATGAATTCGATCCTGATAAGGGTTTTATCAGTATTGATTCACCTATGGCTAAAGCATTGTTACGCAGGACAGAGGGTGATGAAGTTGTTGTGAGCAGACCTAACGGTACTGCTGTTTTTGTTGTGACATCAATCCGTTATTAAGTGCAATAGCGCAAAAGCATTCAAGTGCGGAAGTGCAAAAGTTCGAAAGTACGGAAGCGCGAAGTCCGGAAGTACGATAGATAAGGAGTTTGATGCGAAGCGCCGAAGAGGCGCTTTTTATTTTACTCCTGCCTGCTTCTCATTGCTGCCTGATAGATTATGATATAGCCTGCTATTGCTGACAGAAGACCGAGCAGGGTGGTTCCAAAGACAAAGGGCAATAAAAGATGGCTCATCTCATTTAAGAGATAGTTAAAACTTATATTATTCCAATCAATGGCCGGAATTATCTTCTTTACACCCAGTAATTTTGCGCCGAACCATGTGGCAAATGTATATATTGGCACGATAGTCCACGGATTGGTTACATAAACGCCGATAATGGTCACGAACTTATTCAGCCTGAAAATCCATGCAGCTGCAATGCCCAATACAGTGTGCAGCCCCAAAATCGGCGACATGCCGATAAAGACTCCCACTGCAAAGGATATTGCTATCTTTTTTGGAGAGTCCTTAACGCTGAAAATCGCTGCTAATTTATCCCGAAGTGCCAAAGTGCTGATACCCCTCTGTCTTTAAGGCAGATTCTTTGCCTGATTTGTCCACAACAATCCTGTCCTTTTCGATGATTTCACCTATACAGGTTGTCTTTAAAATTTCGAATTTCGAATTTCGAATTTCGAATTTAATTTCCGGCGGCGCTGTAAATAAAAGCTCATAATCTTCACCGCCTGATGTTGCAAGGTGTATTGGGTCTAATTTCATAATCTCTGCTGTTTTTTTCATCTCATCAGACATTGGTATTTTATTGAGATAAACCCTTGCTCCCACATTGCTTTCATCGCATATCCTGCAAAGGTCAATAAATAGTCCATCGCTTATGTCTATCATGGATGTGGCATAATTCGCAATTTCAGCAGAATCTCTCGCCACAGGCATGAGATGCCTCCTGATTAAAGGCTCTGCAATATTCCAATCAATTGTATTGGAGTACGGCGATGGGGTAATGGAGTGATGGAAATACAACTTTTCGATTATGTCTTTGCTTTTCAATACTCCAATACTCCAATACTCCAGATTTTTGATTATCTCCTTTGATTCGTCTGTGAGCCTTTTCAATATTTCCAATCCGCATGCAGAATCACCCACGGTTCCCGTGACATAAATCTTATCGCCCGGAGACGCACCGCTTCTTGTGATAGTCTTATCGCCTGCACCGATTATTGTAGCAGAAAGGACCATATCATTTTCTGCAGCACACAGGTCTCCACCCACCAAGCTCACTCCATAGATATTCATTGCACTAAAAATCCCTTCGTACATCTTCCAGAATGTATTTTCATCCTCGTCTTTCTTCATTGCTATATCCAGGAAAAGGTGCTTTGGTCTGCCGCCCATGGCAAATATATCGCTTACATTGACGGAGACCAATTTAAAACCGAGATGGAAAGGGGAAGTAAAGCTCAGATCAAAATGAATCCCCTCGTTCATCATATCTGTCGTGACAAGGATTTTTTCCTTTTGAGGGGCAATAACAGCAGCATCATCGCCGATGCCGACTATGATGCTGCTGTCTGTGGAGCTAAACTTTTTTCTTACCTCTTGTAGAAGTTTTAACTCTCCTATTTGACGGAGTTTCATTTTTTATGCCTGGCTTTACCTTTAATCCTTTTATGCTGCGAATATTCTTGTTATTTGCCGGCGAAGCTGCCATTGCCTTTGCTGTTGTAACTGCTACTTTTCCGGTCTTTGCACCCTTTTTATCTCTGCGTATAGATGTTTTTAAGACATCATCCATTGTCTCGGCGAGGATAAAATTCATCCCTTTCTTGACATATTTTGGAAGGTCTTCGAGATCCTTCTTGTTCCTGTGAGGAATTATAACGGTCTTTATCCCCATCCTTTTTGCAGCTAATGTCTTCTCCTTAAGTCCTCCTATGGGGAGAACCCTGCCTCTCAATGTCACTTCTCCTGTCATGGCAACGTCTTTTCTAACGGTTTTTCCTGTAAGTGCCGAAGCTATGGCAGTTGCCATTGTTATACCTGCAGACGGCCCGTCTTTTGGAATGGCACCTGCAGGAACATGGATATGCAGATCAACCTTTGAGAATGTGTTTTCGCTTATGTTCAGTTGCTTTGCCCGCGACCTTACATAGCTCAATGCAGCCTGTGCAGATTCCTTCATGACATCTCCAAGCTGCCCTGTGAGGGTAAGGCTTCCCTTGCCTTTCATGGTTGTGGCTTCCACATATATGACATCACCGCCTGCCTCTGTCCATGCAAGACCTGTAGAGACTCCAACCTCGTCCTTTTTCATCTCCTCTTCAGGGAGATATTTGGGCACACCGAGATATTTTTGAACATTGCCTGCAGTGATATTGAATTTCTTTGCCTTTCCCTCTGCAACCTGCTTTGCTACTTTTCTGCAGAGGTTGGCTATCTCACGCTCGAGGTTTCTGACCCCGGCCTCCCTCGTGTAGTGCGATATTATTTGCGAGATGGCAGAGTCGCTCAGCTTTAATATCTTCGATGTTATGCCGTGTTCTTCAAGCTGTTTTGGGATAAGGTATTTTTTAGCTATCTCCAGTTTTTCTTCTTCTGTATAACCGGAAAGATATAATATCTCCATCCTGTCCCTTAACGGCCCGGGTATGGTATCTGCAAGATTCCCTGTTGTTATAAACATTACATTGGACAGGTCAAAGGGAACTGCCAGATAATGGTCCATGAACGAATTGTTCTGCTCGGGATCGAGTACTTCTAAGAGTGCAGAAGACGGGTCTCCCCTGAAGTCCATGCCGATCTTGTCTATCTCATCGAGCATGAATACGGGATTGTTTGTCCCTGCCTGTTTTATTCCCTGTATTATCCTGCCGGGGAGGGCGCCCACATATGTCCTTCTGTGTCCCCTGATTTCCGCCTCGTCACGAACGCCTCCGAGGGACATCCTCACAAACTCCCTTCCGAGGGAGCGGGCTATGGAACGGCCGAGGGATGTCTTTCCAACGCCTGGAGGCCCGATAAAGCATAGAATGGGGCCCTTCATTTTTTCCTTAAGCTTCCTGACACTGAGATATTCGAGTATCCTTTCTTTGACCTTTTCGAGGTCATAGTGATCCTCGTTTAAGACCTTCTCTGCCATCTTTATATCGAGCTGGTCTTTTGTGCTCTTAGACCACGGCAGCTCTGTAAGCCATTCGAGGTATGTCCTTATTGTTCCTGCCTCTGCGCTGTCCGGATGCATCTTTTCCAGACGCCTTAACTGTTTTTCCGCCTCTTTCGTCACCTTTTCCGGCATCTTTGCTTCTTCTATCTTTTTCCTGAACTCCCTTGCTTCCTCTGCACGCTCGTCTATCTCACCCAGCTCCCTTTGTATTGCCTTAAGCTGTTCACGCAGGAAGTATTCCCTCTGGGTCTTGTCTATTTCCCCACGCGCCTCTGTCTGTATCTTCTGCTGTATGGTTAATAACTGTATTTCTCTGGTCATTATTTCGCTTATCTTTTTCAACCTCTCGATGGGATCGGACATCTCGAGTATTTCCTGTGCCTGGTCTGTTTTCAGGCCGAGGTTGGATGCAATCAGGTCTGCGAGCCTGCCGGGGTCGTCTATATTCTCTATGACTACCATCACATCGGGCAGAATGGTTCTTCCGAGGGATACTGCCTTATCTATCTGCTCCTTGACATTCCTTATCAATGCCTCGTTCTCAAGGGTCATCTCCACCGCTTTTTCTTCTGCCATCTTTTCTATCTCAGCCATGAAGAACGGTTCCTGCTGCGAGAAATTAACCACTCTTGCCTTGCTCAGCCCCTGTGCAAGTATCTTTACCCGTCCATCCGGGAGTTTCAGCATCCTCATGATCATGCATACAGTACCCATGGAATAAAGGTCATTAGGCGTGGGCGCTTCCACATTCGGGTCTTTCTGTGTAAGCAGCAATATTATCCTGTTTGTATTGAGGGAGTGGTCGATTGCCTTTATCGATACATCCCTCCCTACGAACAAAGGGAGTATCATGTAAGGGAAAACCACAATATCCCTTGCAGGCAGCACCGGCAATGTATCAGGAATCTCTATCTGCTCTTTATCGTTACTCTTATTTGCTTCTGCCATCTATATTTCCTCCAATTGTGTAAATGAGCGAGGTCTTTTAACCCATTCACACATTAACTCATTCACTCATTTACTTATTCTCTCTATTTTAATTTTTATCAACTTGCCCTTCAGCTTTGGGAATTTTACCGTCATGACGCCGTTGCTATAAAATGCATCTCCTGCCACGGTATTGACATGGACGGGTATCTTCATTACACGCCTGAATTCCTTTAAGCCTCTTTCCATGCATAAATACTTTAACCCGCCCGACGGCAATTCATTATCAGTGTCGGTCATTATCCCTTCAATAATAAGCAAATCCTCATAGACCCTGATGGATAGATTTGTCGGGTCTATCCCCGGAAGGTCGACCTCAAAAACAAGGTCATCTCCGGTCTCATAAATGTCTATCGGAGGCCCCGTGCAGGTCTCTGCCTCATAATAAAACAAGCCTTTTAAGACATTTTTCATGGTAAATCTTTGACTTTTTCAACCAGATACTTCTTAAAGCCCTCTGATAATTCCTTATTCTTAAGGGCAAAGTCAACCGTTGCCTGCAGATACCCCAGTTTATCGCCAGCATCGTATCTCTTTCCTTTTATCAGATAGCCGTAAATGGGGGTCTTTTTCACAATGCTCTTTAATGCATCGGTCAATTGTATCTCGCCTCCAGCCCCCGGCTTCTGCTTTTCGAGGATATTAAATATTTCTGGCGTCAGGATGTATCTTCCTATTATAGCTAAGTTTGAAGGGGCTTTGTCAGGAGCAGGCTTTTCTACCATGTTCTTAATTTTATACACAGCACCTTCCGGTTTGGCGTCGACAATGCCATAGCGGTGAACTTCCGACCCCGGGACCTCTTCCAGCGCAATCACAGGACATTTTTTCTTTTCATAGACCTTAATCATCTCTTTCAGGAGCGGGTATTCAGGGTCTATAACATCATCACTTAAAATAACAGCAAAAGGCTCATCCTTAACAAATGGCCTGGCGCACAGTATTGCGTGACCAAGGCCGAGGGGAACCCTCTGCCGTATGTATGCAAGATTGATGTTATTTAACTTATTGAGCTCTTCCAGTATCGTTTCTTTACCCGATGCCCTCAATTTCTCTTCTAATCTATATGCAGTATCGAAGTGGTCTTCGATTGTCCTTTTGTATTTGCCTGTGATAATAATGAAATCCTCTATGCCGCAAGATAAAGACTCCTCCACTGCATACTGGATCAATGGTTTATCGACTATGGGCATCATCTCTTTTGGAGATGCCTTGGTGGCAGGCAGAAATCTCGTGCCGAGACCAGCTGCGGGAAGGATAGCTTTTTTAATAGTTGTTTTCATAAATTCCTTAAGTGCCGGAGACGAGACTCGAACTCGTACAGGTCAGAGACCCGAGGGATTTTAAGTCCCTTGCGTCTACCAATTCCGCCACTCCGGCATCCTCATAAGATACTAAAAAACAGCCTGAAAGTGCAACTTAACCTTGAATAATCTTGCCTTCGGACATAATGAGCATGACGCCGCCAAGCCTTTCTGCCTGCGACATGTCATGGGTGGTAATAACGAAGGAAAATGAGCAGCCATTTAAGACAAATTTTCCATCATAGCTTTTATAAATATCTGACACCACTAATTTCAAATTCATATATTTACTTCACCATGCCTTTTTTCTGGATGAGATGCAAAACAATATTTACAGCCATTGAGATAAAAAGGAGAACTATGCCCAGTGCAAGGGCGAGTTCGAAATTCCCCTTATCCGTTTCGAGGGCAATGGTGGTTGTCATAACCCTTGTATAACCGGCAATGTTTCCACCGACAATGAGTATTGCGCCAACCTCTGCCATAACCCTTCCAAATGCTGCGATAACACCCGACATTATCCCGTATCTTGCCTCTTTTATTATTGTTATTGTTATTTGAAAAGGTGTTGCGCCGAGGGTCATTGATGCCTGCCTGATTATTGGATCAACCCCGACAATGGCCGAATGGCAAAGAGATACCACAATGGGAAATGCAAGAATTGTCTGCGCAATGACCATTGCTGAAGGCGTATAGAGCAATCCCATAAAACCGAGAGGTCCGCTTCTTGAAAGCATGATGTAAACGAAGAGTCCGACAACAACAGGCGGAAGCCCCATAAATGTGTTCGTGAGGCTTATGACGAAATCTTTTGCAGGGAATCTCTTTAAACCTAAGACGGCGGACAGGGGAATGCCTATGGCGGTTGATATTACAAGGGCAATGCCAGAGACTTTAAGGGATAGGAATATAATGCCTAAAAGATCTGTGTTAAGAGTAATTATAAGGTGAAATGCCTTTATAAAGCCTTCTGTTATTGAATCCACCCAACCCTGTCTCTTCCCGCGTTCTTTGCCTTATACAGGCCGCTATCCGCTCTTTTTACAATATCGTCTATGGATTCGTCTTTATCCTGTATGACAGCCGCGCCCAAGCTCACTGCTACATTTATATCCTCTATCGGATTTTCTTTAATAATGTTTCTTATTCTTTCGGCGTGGAACAAATTTAATTTGCTTCTTCTGTCGGAAAATGTTAGCGCAGGCTGTTTAGTAGGAGAGAGCATGATATTTAATAAGATCTTTTCATTAAACCTTAAATTAAAGTTCGGGATTGGCTATCTGTTTATGACTATCACTCTTTTAATTCCCTTTATTATGACGTGGCATGCCGCTGAAACGGCGGTCGGAAAATACGAGTCTGCCTTGAAGACGCAGACATCGCAGAAAACTGCCGCTGAAATCTCGGCGCTGAGAGAAGAGTTTATCTCCGCAAAGAATCTGTCCATAACGGTAACGGTCGTTATTTTCACCGGTGCGATTGCGGTCTCATTCGGATTTTTGAATAATATATTTATTCGTCCCTTGAAAAATCTCCGCATCTTTGCCGGGCGTTTAGGCAGAGGCGATTTTTCTTATTCCGCGGAAGTGAAATACATGGATGAGATAGGCAGGATTACCCACGATCTTAACGAGTCCTCGGTAGCTATTAACGATTTTCTTAACTCGATAAGTCGTTATATTGACTTCCTGAAAAGCCGCGATATGACTCAGGTTGACAAGATCGTCGAAATAGCGTCCGGCGGCAGCGGGAAGGACGGCATTTATAAGTTTGCGTCCGAATTTGGAGAGGTTGTGAACCTGATAGCCTCGGATTTGAAGGTTGTCCAAAAATCTTTAATAAATACGTCTACGGAAGTGGCTTCCGTGATGGGTCAGATCAACGATCTCGGCGCATCAACCCACGGACAGGCCGGAGAACTTTCTCAATCCATGAGGTCTATAGAAGAAAACACGAGGACGATAAACCACATCGCGGGTGTCGGCGCGCAGACAAGGAGGAGCGTGGATAAGATTGTCGAAACCATAGGCGAAAGCGCCGGACAGATGGCGACGCTTTCGGATTCGATCCAAAAAATACAGGACAGCACAAAGCAGATAACCGGCATCATTACAGTCATAAAGGACATAGCGGAACAGACCAATCTGCTCGCCCTCAACGCTGCGATAGAAGCGGCGCGGGCCGGCGAACAGGGGAAGGGATTTGCCGTTGTCGCGGACGAGGTGCGAAAGCTGGCGGAAAAAGTAGCAAAGGCGACTCAGGACGTAGTAGGGCTTATCAAAGAGACCGAGGACAGGGTGGTCGCGGGAGTAGATATTGTGAATAAGTTCGTCAAAGCCAATTCCGCGCTGACAGATCAGACGGTCCAGATCAAATCCGCGATCGACAGCCTCGTTTCCGCGGTCGAGCAGCAGAGCGCTTCGATGGAGCAGCTTCAGTCTTCATTGCTGAAAATATCGCAGGGGTCCGAAAACATTACTGCAACGACCGGAGAGATAACCGAGACGGTGCTTAGAATGGTAGGCTCTATGGACGAGGCGTCGGAAATAATAAATTCATATAAGATATGAATGGGAGGGCGAACATGACGGAAAAACCTAAATTAGCTATGTATTGGGCGGCTGCCTGCGGCGGCTGCGAGATTTCTGTGACGAATCTTCACGAAAAGATACTCGATGTGGACGCCAATTTCGACTTTATGTTCTGTCCCTGCCTGCTCGATACGAAATATAAGGACATAGAGGCTATGCCGGACAAAAGCATTTTTATCACGCTTTTCAATGGGGCCATACGAACCGCCGAAAACGAGCACATGGCGCGTTTATTGAGAAAAAAATCCCAAATCCTGATAGCGTTCGGTTCATGCGCTTATGAGGGGTGCATCCCGGGCCTCGGCAACCTGTATTCAAGAGAAGATATTCTTAAAACCGTATATCTCGATAATCCTTCTATTGATAACCCTTCCGGCGTTATTCCAGCGCCAGAAAATAAAATGCCCGAAGGCGTAATTACCATACCCGAATTTTACGACAAGGTCAGAACCCTTGCGGACGTCGTGGATGCGGACTATTTTATTCCGGGATGCCCGCCCGAGCCTGAGCAGATATGGAATGTTGTGAGCGCGGTTATAGAGATCTTAAAAGAGGGCAAGTCTCTGCCTCCTCAAGGCGCAATACTGGGGGCGGGAAATTCATCCGTATGCGACGAGTGCGAACGAAAAAAAGAAGAAAAAAAATAGAGAGATTTTATAGGACGCACGAGATCATACCGGACAGGGAAAAATGTCTGCTCGAACAGGGAATAATCTGCATGGGCATAGCTACGAGAAACGGCTGCGGCGCTCTTTGCCCCAAGGTGAACATGCCCTGCACCGGCTGCTACGGCCCGCCCGAGGGAACGCTCGATCAGGGAGCTAAAATGGTGGGAGCGCTCGGCTCGATAATTGACATCGGAAATACAAAAGGCATGTCCGAGGAGGAGATTGACACAAAGATTGACGGAAAGATCAATGCCATACCGGATTTTGCCGGAACTTTTTATAAATACAGCCTACCCGGCTCGATATTAAAAGGGAGGATTAGATGAGTCGCATAACTATCGATCCAATCACAAGACTCGAAGGACACGGAAAGATCGAGATATTTCTTAATGACGAAGGAGACGTCGCAAACGCCTATTTTCAGGTTCCCGAATTAAGGGGATTCGAGCAGTTCTCTGTCGGCAGGCTCGCCGAAGACCTGCCTGTCATAATGAACAGGATCTGCGGGGTCTGACCCGAGGCGCATCACATGGCGTCCGTGAAGGCGCTTGACGGGGTTTTCGGAGTCAAACCGACATCTGCAGGAGCAAAAATTCGCGAGCTTGTTTACATGGCTTTTTTTATTACGGATCATGCAACGCATTTTTACGCGCTCGGAGGCCCGGATTTTATCGTAGGCCCGGACGCGCCTCCTTCGGAGAGAAATATACTCGGCGTTATCAGGAAAGTAGGGCTCGATATCGGAAAGCAGGTTATTAACTGCAGGTCGCGAAATCACCATGTGATTAAAATGCTCGGAGGCAGGGGCATACATCCCGCTGCAGGCCAGCCCGGAGGATGGAGCAAGCCTGTTTCGGAGGAAGAGCGCAGAGAGATAGAGCAGATAGCAAAAGACAATGTAGAGTTTTCGCTGTTCTCTCTTAAAGCCTTTAACGATATCGTTCTTAAAAACCCGGATTATCTAAATTTGGTGACATCCGATATTTATCTTCACAAGACTTACTACATGGGAACTGTTGACGATAAAAACCGGGTCAATTTTTATGACGGCATGATCCGCGTCGTTGACCCTGAAGGAAAGGAGTTTCTTAAATATCATCCTTCCGAATATACAACGCATATAGCTGAGCGCGTAGAGCCGTGGACATACCTGAAATATCCATATCTTAAAAAGGTCGGATGGAAGGGATTTGTTGACGGCATTGACAGCGGCGTATATTGCGCTACTCCTCTTGCGAGGCTTAACGTATCCGACAGCATGGCGACTCCAAAGGCACAGGAGCATTTCGAGAGATTTTTTGAAACATTCGGATGTAAAAAAATAAACGGCAGGTACCAGCCCGTTCATCACCGTCTCGCAACGCACTGGGCAAGGCTTATCGAGATGCTTTATGCCTCGGAGCATATGCTCGAGCTTGCAACCGACCCCGAGATCACATCGCCTGAAGTCAGAACAATACCCGAAAAGATACACGGAGAGGGCATAGGCTGCGTTGAGGCTCCGAGAGGAACCCTTACCCATCACTATATAACCGATGAAAAGGCCGTAATCAAAAAGGTGAATCTCGTAGTCGCCACGACAAATAACTATGCCTGTATGTCCATGTCTATAAAGAGAGCGGCAGAGAAGCTCATCCAAAAGGGCAAAATTATCGAAGAAGGAATACTTAACAGGATAGAGATGGCATTCAGGTTATACGATCCTTGTTTGTCATGCGCTACTCATTCCCTGCCGGGTAAAATGCCTATGATCGTTAATATACGCGGCAGTAATGGAGAGGTCTTAAAAACGTTAAGAAGGGATTAATGAAAAAAACAATAATCATAGGGCTTGGCAATCCGATACTGACCGACGACAGCGTTGGGATTAAGGTGGTCCGGTTATTAAAAGACCGTTTGAGCAGTTTAAACGGTTCAAACGGCTTGAACTGTTCTGTTGATGTGATCGAGCTTTATGCCGGAGGCATCAGGCTGATTGACGTCCTTGCCGGATATGACCGCGCTCTGATAGTGGACGCAATGGTAACCGGAGACCATGATTACGGGACTGTTCGTTTTTTTGCGGAGTCCGAACTTAGGAACACCAGAAACACCATATCCATGCACGATATAGATCTGCCCACGGCGCTTGAGATGGGCAGGATGCTCGGAATCAAAATGCCTTGGGATATAACAGTCCTCGGCATCGAGGCAAAGGACGTGGAGACATTTAGCGAAGATCTGACAGCCGAAGTGGCAAAGGCAGTGCCTGCGGCGGTCGCCAAAATAATTAACGACTTATCGAATAATTTACCTGTTAGGGGGCAGTTATGAAGATCGGCGTATATTTTTGCAATTGCGGCACGAACATTAAGGACAAGATCGATCCCGAAAGAGTGAGAGAAAAGACGCCTGCGGATGCGCATTTCAAAACGGTTGATTTCCTGTGCTCCGAGGACGGCAAGGCATTTTTAGAGAGCGATATAAAAGAAAACGGCGTAGAGCGCGTTGTCATTTCCGCGTGCTCTCCGAGGGAGCACGAGAATACGTTTATGCGCGTTTTGTCAAAGGCCGGAATAAACCCGTATCTCATGCAGATGGTCAATGCAAGGGAGCAGATCGCATGGGTGACGGACGATAAGGAAAAGGCCGTAAGCAAGGCGGCGCGATACATAAATGCCGCGATAAAAAGGATAGCTCTTCACGACCCTCTCGAAAAGAAAGAGATAGACGTAAGTCAGGATGCTCTTATTATAGGCGCCGGGCCTGCCGGGCTGAAGGCCGCGCTGAGCCTTGCAGAGGCAGGAAGAAAGGTAGTAATAGTCGAAAAAACTCCCGTTATCGGCGGCATGCCGGTAAGATACGAAGAGCTCTTCCCGAACATGGAATGCGGTCCGTGCATGCTCGAACCGCTGATGGGAGAGATCCTTCACGGAGAATATTCCGAAAATATCGAGCTCTTGACTCTTTCGGAGGTTGTGGAAGTAGTAGGCTCTTACGGCAACTTTACCGTAAAGATTAAACGGCGGCCGAGATGCGTTGATATTCATAAATGCATAGGATGCGCGGAGTGTATAGAACCCTGTCCCGTTTCCGCAAAGAACGAATTTAACTGCGGGCTTAATGAAAGGAAGGCCATATCGTTTCCTTTTGCGGGCGCTTTGCCGAACGCGCCGTTTATAGACGACGGCGTCTGTTTGAGAGCGAAAGGAGATGAGTGTAATCTCTGTAAAAACGCATGTCCCGTGGAGGATGCGATATTATTCGACGACAAGGAATCTGTAGTAGAAAGAAACGTGGGCGCGATCGTTATCGCAATCGGTTCGGATATATACGACTGCCGTAATATCCCTAATCTCGGCTTAGGCGCGATTGACGGCATTTATACCGCCGTAGAATTCGAGAGAATAATCGCCTCCAACGGTCCGACAGACGGAGAGATAAAGATGCCGGACGGCGAACCCCCAAAGTCCATCGCTATTATCCACTGCGTAGGCAGTCTCGACGAAAGGCACAAGGGGTATTGCTCCGGCATATGCTGCGGGTATGCGTTCAAGTTCAACCATATCATAAGCAAGAAACTTCCAGATGCAAAGATATATCACCTGTATAAAGAGCTGGTTATTCCGGGCAAAGAGGAGTTTTCGCTGTATCGCCGTGCTCAGGATAATATGAATTCATTTTTTATAAGATACAGAAATATTGACGACCTCGAGATTGCCGATCGGCAAGGCAAAAAGATTATCAGGAATAAGACGCTTCCTGCAGAGGCCGGAAGCATAGAGTCCGACATGGTCATACTCTGTCCTGCCGTGGTCCCCTCCGATAAATCGGCGGAGCTGAGCAGGATATTTGAAGCGCCTCTGGACAGGTTCGGTTTTTTTGAAGAGCTTCACAACAGGATGGATTCGGCGCAGAGCAAGATAAGGGGAATATATCTTGCCGGAACGTGCCAGTCTCCGATGGACATTCAAAAGGCGATGAATCAGGGAATGGCAGCGGCGGGCTATATACTTTCCGGTCTTGCCGCAGGCAGAAAATTAGAGATAAGCCCTGTTACGGCCGTAGTTGACGCGGACAGATGTTCAGGATGCGGGGTCTGCATAAGCGTATGCCCTTATAAGGCCATATCGTTCGATGCGGAGAAGGAGGTATCCGTCGTCAATGAAGTCCTTTGTCAGGGCTGCGGCACATGCGTTTCTGCCTGTCCGTCCGGAGTGATTAAAGGTAATCACTTTACGAATGAAGAAATATTGGCGGAGATAGCGGAGGTGCTGCAGTGAAGGCAGAAGTGAGAAGTCAGAAGTCAGAAGTCAGAAGTGAGGGAAGTTTTGAGCCTAAGATAGTCGGGTTTCTCTGCAACTGGTGCTCGTATGCGGGAGCGGACAAGGCAGGCACGGCTCAGAGCGCTTATCCGTCTAATATTAATGTTATAAGGGTCATGTGCAGCGGAAGGGTTGACCCGCAGTTTGTGATGAAGGCGTTTGAAAACGGGGCAGACGGTGTTATAATACTCGCGTGTCACCCCGGGGACTGTCATTACAAGGAAGGGAATTACAGGGCTGTTCAGAGATACCGTATGCTTTTAAGGCTTTTGGAGCAGATGGGCATCGTCAAAGAGAGATGCAGGTTCGATTATGTGTCCGCCGGAGAGGGAGATAAATTCGTAAAGATCATAACGGAAATGGTCGAGACAGTGAGAGGGCTTGGCCCTTTAAAAACGAAAACTGCTCAAACCGTTTAACCTGTTCAAACCGTTCAAACGGCTTGAACGGTATTTTAGACGAGGAGGGATGAGAAATGGCGGTTCAAACATTGGATGCAAGGGGTCTTAAATGTCCGCAGCCTACATTGAAAATAACTGCGATGGCGGTGAAAATGAAGGCCGGCGACGTTCTTGAGGTGACGGCGGATTGCCCGACATTTGAAAAAGACGTGCGCGACTGGTGCTCCCGCTCAAAAAAGATATTGCTATGGGTAAGGGACGAGGGCGGGGCAAAAAAGTGTCAGATACAGTTTTAGAGCGAACCTGCAACTCGAATAAGGGGAATAAATCTGGGACAGATAAGTCTGAGAAAAATACTACATAAAAAAGACGTTCTTCCGGTCATACGCGGCATTATAAACGCTATAGGCTCTTCCGTTACGATAGAATGATGAAGGCGGCGCTGCGCTGCTGACGGCCAATGAAGGAAGCGACGATACGGACAGATATCCGATCAGGGTATCCGGAGACATTATAGGATGGGCGACAGGCAGCGAAAAGATCGCGCCTGTCGCCTCGATGCTTTCATATGTCGCGGAAAAAGAGGCGGAGCGAAAAACGCTTGCGCATGAGACTTTAAACAAATATAAAGAAATAACCCTTTTGTATAACCTGTCCGAGAGAGTCTCCTCATGTCTCAATCTCGATGAAGCGGCGGCGC
This sequence comes from Dissulfurispira sp., assembly GCF_036745535.1. NCBI lineage: Bacteria > Pseudomonadati > Nitrospirota > Thermodesulfovibrionia > Thermodesulfovibrionales > Dissulfurispiraceae > Dissulfurispira > Dissulfurispira sp. The sequence continues at coordinate 6,209 of NZ_DAIOFX010000005.1, read as the reverse complement.
TGGCAGTAGACGAGGCTAAGAAATTCATAGAATGCAGCGGAGCGTCTTTAAGGCTCTTAAACGAGACGGGAGAATTAGATACTATCACGGCCTATGGCACGGAATGCAATGCCGACGCGCCGATAGCGATAGGCAGGGGAATAGAAGGAGGCATTTTTGCCGCAGGCAGGGCCGAGATAGTAAACGACGTGCCTGCCGATACGCGCCGCGCTGCCGGCGAAGCTAACGCAAGCTCGATGATATGCTCTCCGCTCAAGACAAAAGATAAGGTTATCGGAACCATTAAGGTAAGCAGCGGGATTCCGGTTAATTATACGGCGGAGCATCTTAAAATCCTTAACACTATCGCATCGCAGAGCGCCGCAGCCATAGAAAATGCGAGGCTCTATGACGAGCTGAAAGAGACTTTTTTCATGGCGGTCTCCACGCTTGCGGAGACCATAGAAAAGAGGGATCCTTATACCGGCGGCCATACAAAAAGGGTCATGGAATACAGCCTTGCGATAGGCAGGGCGCTTGCCCTGCCCGAAGAAGATATGACAAGGCTCAAGCTCTCCGCGATACTGCACGACGTGGGGAAGATAGGGGTGAGCGACAGCGTGCTGCTTAAACCCGGGAGGCTTACGGACGAAGAGTTCGACGAGATAAAAAAAGCATACGGTATACGGCGCTGAGATACTTAACCATATTAAGCAGTTTAAGGACATTATACCCGGCGTAAAGCAGCACCACGAAAAATACGACGGCAGGGGTTATCCTGACGGACTCAAAGGAGACGAGATAGATATCGCCGCCCGTATTATCGCGGTGGCGGATTCTTTCGACGCTATGACGTCCAACAGGCCTTACAGACAGGGATTGAGCCTCGATACGGCTTTTGAAGAGCTGCGAAAACACGCTGGCGCGCAGTTCGACCCCCAAGTCGTTTCCGCCTTTTTCACAGCCGACGTTATGGAGGCTTTTTTTGAAGGCAACTCTCGGGGGAAGCTTTTTATATAGAAATTTACCCCGTTAGAAGGACGAAGGTCTTCTAACGGGGTTTATAACGGAGGAGGAAGCGATGCATAAAATATTGATAGTGGACGACGAACCGCACATAAGGCTTCTTTTGGAGCAGACGCTCGAAGAGCTCGAAGACGAGGGCGTGGAGCTGCTCGGTTGCGACAACGGAGCGGACGCTCTCGATATGATAAAGAGCGAAAGGCCTAAGCTTGTATTCCTCGACGTCATGATGCCCAAAATGAGCGGATTTGACGTCTGCCATACAGTAAAAAACGACCTCGGAATGAAGGAGGTTTATATTATACTGCTGACGGCAAAAGGACAGGAATTCGATAAGCAGCGCGGAGCGGACGCCGGATGCGATATTTATATGACAAAACCGTTCAATCCCGACGAAGTTGTGGCAAAAGCCAGAGAGGTATTAGGGCTGCAATAACTTATGGACGAACAGAAACATAAGATCCTTCTGGCAGACGACGACATGTTCGCGAGAGAAATGCTGTCGGTAGTGCTCGAAGACAAGGGGTATGTCGCGAAAGACGCCGAGGATGGAAAGCCGCGCTTGAAAAATACATTGCCGATTCCTCCATAGATTTAATTATAACCGACATGAACATGCCCGAGATGGATGGGCTGCAATTGATAAGGGAGCTCCGCCGCAATACGCTTAACGTGCCGATTATAGTTCTGAGCAGCAATAAAGAGATAGATATAGTCCTTGACGCGCTGAACAGCGGCGCTGACGATTACCTTATCAAAGACGAGTTTATACAGGACACGATAGATATTACCGTAAAGAAGACGCTCGAAAAGCAGCATCTCCGTCGGGTCAATTTGCAGTTGATCGCCGATCTCTCGCGCAAGAAGGAAGACCTCGAAAACACCCTTTCGTATCTGACGGCTATTATTAACACCATGCCGGACGGTCTCTTGGTTACCGATGAGAGAGGCAAAATAACTCTTGCTAATCCGGCTATAATTTCGCTCTTTAATTTATCCGACAATGCGATCGTAGATAAAGATTATAGAGAGGTGTTTGGGGATCTGCTTACCGGACTTATTGATGAAAGCCGCAGAAACAGGGATGACGTCTGTCTTCTCGATATAGAGCTTCCTTCCGGCAGAATAGGCCGGGCGGTTGCCGCTTCCATAAAGAAACAGCACGCCGCGATAGACGCGGACGGCGGACATGTCGGATCGCTTGTTATAGTGCGCGATATTACTTTTGAAAAAGAAGTAGACAGGATGAAGAACGACTTTATTTCCGTTGTGTCTCACGAGCTCAGGACTCCGCTTACTTCTATAATAGGCTTTGCCAAGCTCATTAAAGATAGACTGGAGGACGTGCTTTTCCCTCGTATTGCCAAAGACGACGCAAAAGTCGGCAGGGCGATGGAGCAGGTAACCGGCAATATAGACATTATGATATCGGAAGGAATGCGTCTTTCATATCTGATTAACGACGTCCTCGATATAGCGAAAATGGAAGCTGGTAAAATGGACTGGAAAGAAGAGACCTTCAATGCGGCCGATATTATTCAACGGGCAATAGACGCTATGGCCCCGCTTTTTGCGCAAAAGAGGCTTAAATTGAAAACGGATATAATGGATTCTCTGCCGGATATTACCGGGGACAGAGATCGTTTGCTTCAAGTGCTCATAAACATTATTTCCAATGCCGTGAAATTTACGGACGACGGTTCGGTTACGGTGGGGGCGCGTATGGTTTCCGAAAAAGACGGTACGGGCGGCGATGATAAGCGCGTTATTGAAATAAGCGTTGCCGATACGGGCATCGGCATTGCGCCCGAGGATATGGAAAAAGTGTTTGAAAAATTCAAGCAGGTCGGCGAGACCCTTACAGGCAGGCCGAGAGGCACGGGTCTGGGGCTGTCGATCTGCAAACAGATAGTGGAGCATCACGGCGGAAGGATTTGTGTCGAAAGCAGGCTCGGCGCGGGCAGCCGATTTAAATTTACGCTGCCGGTAAGAGGAGTGAAATGCGTTTAAAGGGGGATTTGTAAAATGGGATCGGAAACCGTAAGAGATAAATTAAAGGCGCTAAGGGAGAGCTATATCAAGAGCCTGCCTTTAAAGCTGAACGATGCAGACGATATCTACGGCAGGATAAAGGATGGAGCGCACAGCGACGCCGATATTGCGAATATGCACAGACTCGTTCACAGTATATAAATAACACCATAATTGCATGAGACTTATTATAAATATTTTCTTTATTGAAATAACTTTTTGTTCTTTTCCTTCTAAATTTTGAATAATAACCCAAATAAAAGGCGAGAAGACCTATTATGGCTGCCAGAAGGGATAAATCAAAATATTTGCCACCTGAATAAAGGTGCCTTAGTGTAACAAGATCTTCATCTAATAGAATTAAAATAGGTTTTACGAAAAAGGCCATGAAATACAAGAACAGAAAGACATTAATGGCTTCGAAAACATCAATTTTTTTGGTGTGTAAACTTATTGCGATAGGAATAGAAATAAGTAGAAAAATGATACCGAGAAGAAAAATTCTAAAGTTGAAAAATAATTAGAACTGAACGATATGAAATATCCAATAAAAATAGCTAATAATGATGGTACAAGCAAAGAACTGATTTCCTTTCGTAAGTTTTTAATCATCTTCTATTTTCCTTAAAATGCCCACAATTGTGATATTAACAATAGTGATGACGGCGTGTAGATAATTAGAAAACTTAAAATAAGATGGCTAACCAACATAGATTTTCATTACCTTACTTCAAGTAAATTTCATGTGATGGCCTAACCCCGGGAAACCACTGTATATTCCTTTTTAAAATTCTGATTCTTTTATCTATTCACTATTTTCGCTTCCTTGCCAAGACTTCAATAACAGGTCCCCGTCCAATTAAAGCACCTACCTTATAAAGAATTTTTTTAACAAGTTGGCCTCCAACTCCAAATCTGGTGCTTTGAATTGGCATATCTTCGTTCAGAGTTCTAATATAAAGAATCTGAAATTGAGACCTTTCCAATATTTTAATTAAAGAGTCCTTTGTGAAAAAAAATGTGTGGTGTATAATTGGTCCTTTGTAAAAATTATACAACCGATTATACCACCATTTTCTCACCCTAGCTACTAAAAACATTAGCTGATCTAGTTCATTAGGAACTTCAATTAATATCAGCCCCTCCTCATGTAATATTTCCGATATCATCTTGATGGCACCACTTGGACTAGGAAGATGTTCAAGCACATGGTTCAAGGTAACAACGTCAAATCCCACCCCCCAAGTTCCTGCTACTTCTTCTAAATTTATATTCCTTATATCCAAGTTGAAATTTCTTCTGCCATAATCAGCAGCCCATTTTGAGAGTTCAATCCCATATACTTCCCAACCTCTATCCTTTCCAATCTTTAAGAAATGTCCCGTGCCACAGCCTATGTCCAAGAGTTTCCCTTTGCTCTTTAAGTGCCTCTCTATTAAGTTGTACTTATTTATATATTCCTTACCTTTTTGCTCAACTATTTTCAAATAATTCCAGTTAATGAGAGAATAATAATTCGAATCATAGTAAGTTTCATACTCCTTTTCTGTCATTCTTGGATTTTGATATACCAAACCACATCGAGTACACTGCACCACCTTAAAGGGAGAAGGTAATTTAAATTCCTCTACCCTATCCTGGAGGATACGTGACTCCCATGACCCACATAGATCACATGAAATATTTTCAGGCATGTCTAAGGACCTTTAATTATTACTATTTTGTTAACTATCTCTGTAATTATTGCTTTTTCTCGATGAGAGACTCCACCTGTAAAAAATAGGACAAAGAGATAAATTGCTATTCCAAATAGGCTTGTCCAAAGGATAGCTAACAGTCCATTCATCTTTAGCATATTACTTATACCATATATAGTAGCGAACTGTCCACACATACTTGATGCGACGATGTCTAAGATACATATTACTTATACCATATATAGTAGCGAACATTGCCAAGGAAGAGACTATCTGAGAGAAATTATCTTTAAGTTGAAAAGCCTGATAACCTGAACGGTGGGCAGTAAATACATAGAATGCAAATGAAACACCACCTACTGATGATAATGCCAAGATAGCGCCTTTTAAACCCCATATAGATATTAAAAAAAGTTTATAATAATGCTTACAATAGTAGTGTAAACTGCTATCTTCGCCACTATCCTCTGTTTATCGATGGCAAGTAATAAATGCATCGACATTCCCAATATAGCTGTTAGCAAAATATAAGGGGCCATTGCCTTAAGGCCCCAGGTCGCCTCTAAGTAGTTTTTTCCATAAATGAAAGCTATAATCTCTTCTGAAAGAAACAAAAAGATAACAAAACACGGTAAAACAATATTTAATAGCATTTTTGTACCAAAATGGTATAGATTTGTAATGCTGTCTTTATCAGAAGTTGCGAAGCGAGATACAATAGAAGGGTATATGCTCTGAATTAATACCGTGCAGATTAATATGGGAACCAAAGCTACCTTATAGGCTGATTGGAAAAGGCCTGCAGCAGTATTCCCCCAAAATGTAGTTAAGAGGACAGGAGGTATATACATACCTAACATGTGTTCGAAGCTGCAACCATAGCAACAGGGTAGGATTCTTTCCACAAATTGTTCATAAAGATTTTACTACCAGACAGTTTCAATCTGCCAAAGTTTTGAATATAAAAGAAAATAGCTGTAATTAATGAGATAATTCTTGCTATTAAAATAACGATGATTAACTCGTCTATACCATAACCTGCATTAAGTACCAGAAAGCCAAAGACCAACATTATCACCCTATCAATACCTAAGAATATAGGTTCATAGACCATTCGTTCCACACCACGAAAGATATAAGCTATATATACGGTAATACTTCTTAATACCTCAGACAAGGAAAGAATTAAAATCAGGAAGGCTTCTTCTCTTATACCAAAAATCAGAAATGAAGAGTTTGTTGTAATCACAAATATACCTGACATTATCAATCTCAAGGAAAATCCTGCGTTGATGTAATTATTCCTATTAGATTGGTTCTTGGCAACTGATTTTGCAATACCCAAGGAAGTACCCAAATCGGCTAAGAGCGAAAATAATAAGACGTATGATGTAACATATGTCAACCTCCCAAATCCTTCCACACCTAAAAGTCGTGCAGATAAAACATTAAAAAGAAAAAGAACCATTACTTCAAAGA
>NZ_DAIOFX010000004.1:59912-65061 GCF_036745535.1 Dissulfurispira sp. | reverse complement strand
GCTATCAATACAGAGAGTATCATTACAAACCCAACGAACTTATTCTTTCCCAGCCCGATTACCCAAAGGTCGATCTTTCTAAGATTCACAATGCCCCTAATGTCCTCGGTCTTATCCTCACCTTCTACATCTCATTCGCTATCACTGCCAGAAAAACCGCCTTCATCCTCCGCTCTGTCTTTAACATCAATGTCTCTTATCAAACTGTCCTGAATTATGCTTCTGCCGCCGCTTTCTACTGCCATGCCTTTAATCTGAAATATAAAGGCGATATAGACTCGATAAGCGCCGGTGATGAAACTTATATCAAAGTCATGGGCAAGCATAATTACGTCTTCTTTTTTATCTCTTCCAAAAGTCTTAAAATCACTGCCTATCACATCGCAGACAACAGAGACACCCTGCCGGCTATAATCGCCATGCAGGAAGCTGTCCGAACTGCTCAGCCCGATCAGCAAATCACTCTTATTACCGATGGCAACCCCTCGTATCCCGCCGGCATTCATTTCATCAACGCTATCTCCGCTGATCGTCCCAATATCCAACATTATAAGGTCATCGGCCTTCAAAATCTCGATGGAGAGTCAGAAGAATTCAGGGCATTTAAACAGCTCATTGAGCGGCTTAACAGAACTTATAAATACCATGTCAAACCTTCTCATGGCTTCAATTGCTCTAATGGCGCCGTCTCTCTGACTACTTTGTTTGTTAACTCATTACAATTTCCTCCGCCCACATATGTCCCTGCATTACAAAACTCCAGTCCAATTGCCGGAGTTGCAAAATATTTCTACTATGCAGGGCAAGTGGGCTAAAATCCTATCGCTTGCTGTTTAGCTTCTGCATCCAGTTGTCAAAGATCAATTGCTGCTTATTACTTCGCCAGCTTAATCCCTTAGATTGAAGCTGTAATCCTTAAATGCTCCGAAAGCCGCCGGCGTTGTCTACTTCTGCCTTTTCTGGCACCCTCTCTTACGCCAACGAAATCTTGTCTCTTGCTCTTTTCATAAATCCATCTCATTTTTCATAAAACTTTTGACATTATCAGATGTTTTAATAAAAGTTTAGCAGAATATGAAATGGAAATTAATAAAATATCCTTTCAGAGGGTTATAATAAAACAGATGGAACGGACAAATAGTAAAAAGTTAACCTCTGAAATATTCTATGCCGCATTGAAGGCTGTTGACCCTTATAGTGCAGTAAAACTTTATACGGATAAAATCCGTTCTGCTTATCAAGACGGCAGCTTCAAAAGGCTCATCGTCACAGGCTTTGGCAAGGCAGCATGCAGTATGTCAAAGGCTATGGAAGATAATTTGGGAGATTTGATCGATACCGGAATTTTGATTACGAAATATGGGCACAGTATAAGTCAGGGGTCAGGAGTCAAAAGTCAGGAGTCTATGATAAGGATTTATGAGGCCGATCATCCGGTGCCAGATGAAAACGGATTAAGAGGCACGGAGGAGATAATAAAAATCCTGAAAAATGCGGATAAAAATACCCTTGTAGTGTGCCTTGTTTCAGGCGGAGGTTCTGCACTCCTTGTCTCTCCATACGAAGGCATTTCCCTTGATGAGAAACAAAAAATCACTCAATTACTCCTTAAGGCAGGCGTTGATATATATGAACTCAATACAGTGAGGAAACATCTATCAAAGGTGAAGGGAGGAAGGCTTGCAGAGATCGCCCATCCTGCAAAGGTCATATCTTTAATACTTTCTGATGTGATAGGAGACAGGCTGGATGTCATTGCATCGGGACCGACAGCACCTGATAAGACTACATACAACCATGCAATAGGTGTGCTTGAAAAGTACAAACTAACAGAAAAAGCACCTGAATCTGTAATCAATATGCTCGGCAATGGTGCAAAGGGTCTTATCTCCGAGACACCAAAAGATGACAACCCTGTATTTGAAAAGGTTGAGAACACTATCATAGGAAGTAACAGAAAAGCATTGGAAGCTGCAAAAGAAAAGGCAGAATCTCTTGGTTCACAAACAGAGATAATATCGTCTGAAGTTACAGGTGAGGCAAGAGAAGTCGGGAAATGGCTTGCAAACATAGCAAAGGGTCTAAGGGTTCAAGGATTCAAGGGTTCAAGGTGTTTAATTAGCGGTGGAGAGACAACCGTAACTGCTAAAGGCAACGGCATTGGCGGCAGGAATATGGAACTTGCACTCTCCTTTGCAATGGAGATAGAAGGCATTGACGGAATTACTCTTCTTTCTGCAGGAACAGACGGGACAGACGGCCCTACCGATGCAGCAGGGGCAACAGTTGATGGGGAAACAGTTAAGAAGGCAAAGGCTATTGGACTTGATCCTGAAGAATATTTAAGGAATAACGATTCCTACAACTTCTTCAAAAAAATAGATGGGCTCTTTATCACAGGGCCGACAGGCACAAATGTCATGGATGTTCAGGTGATGGTGATAGAGTGAAAAAACTCGTTATCTTTACAGACCTCGATGGTACACTCCTTGACCATTACACTTACTCCTTTGAAAGGGCATTGCCTGCACTTACATTGCTAAAAGGAAAAAACATCCCACTCATAATCTGTTCAAGCAAGACAAAAGAGGAGATAGAGTATTACAGGAGAAAACTCGACAACCATCATCCCTTCATATCGGAGAACGGTGGAGGGATATTCATACCTACAGAGTATTTCAAATTTCAAATTTCAAATTTCAAATCTGAGGAAAACGACAAGTATCGAATAATCAGGCTTGGTGCAAAATATTCTGATCTAAGAAAGGCTTTGCTGGAATTGCATTCAGAGGGATTTAATGTAAAAGGCTTCGGGGATATGACGGCAGAGGAACTTGCAGACATAGCAAATATGAGAATTGACGAGGCCAAGATGGCAAAGGAAAGGGATTTTGACGAGCCATTTGTCTTTGATGGCAGTGAAATAGATGAGCAGAGACTTTTAGAAACTATCATAGCAAAAGGATTCAACTTTACTCAGGGTAGGTTTTTCCACATCCTCGGTAACAGCGATAAAGGAAAGGCCGTGTCCATTTTAACTGATTTATACAGAAGAAAATTAGGCGAAATCTTGACCATTGCAATTGGCGACAGTCCAAATGATATACCGATGCTAAAAAGAGTTGATTATCCAGTAATTGTTCAGAAGCCGGATGAAAGTTACGACCCAAGAATAAATATTCCGAATCTCACCCGGGCAGAAGGCATCGGCCCGGACGGATGGAATAAGGCTATTTTAAGATTTGTATCAGATATAAAAGCCCTTTGATTGCTGAAATTATCTATTCCTTAGTCCTTCTCATCAACCTGCCGCCTCTCGGGATAATTGCTATCCCGGATGGGTCTATATGGCAGCGAAAGCGGTCTTTATCAGGGTCAAAGCCTATCCTTTCTCCTTCATTTATTATATTCAGTTTGTCCACTATCACCCTTCTGAGACTGCATCCTTTTTTGAGAACCGCATGGTCCATGATTATGCAATCTTCGACGCTGACATTATCTTCGATTACAACCCCGCTCCTGATAACCGAATTGCGTATCTTTGCCTTACGGATAACAGTACCTTCGGCGATTATGCTGTTCCTTATGTCTCCCCTCAATATCTTTGCTGAAGGCCCTTCGTAACCTGACGGATGGATAGGCCACAATCTATTGCCAAGTTCAAATAAAGGACGGTCGCCCAGCATGTCCATATGGGCATCAAAATATGCGGATATGGTTCCCACATCACGCCAATACCCCTTTTCCTCGCAATCCATTGTCCCGGAAATAATATTTGTGGCAAAGTCATACGCAAATGCCTTTTCTGTATCCACAAGGCCGGGTATAACGTGTGCCCCAAAATCATGCTGCTTTTTCCTCTGAGCCCTTGCCAGTGCATCTAAAAGTACGTCCCTGTTAAATATGTAATTCCCCATTGAGACATAAGCACGGCTCGGATCATCCGGCATTGGTGTAGGCTTTTTTGGTTTTTCCTGGAATCCGACAATTCGTCTTTCACTATTAGTCTGAATAACTCCAAATGCAGATGCCTGCTCAACAGGTACAGGCCTTGCCGCAACAGTTACAAAGGCATCTTTTTGGAGATGGAAATCTATCATCTGGCGGATATCCATTCTGTAGATGTGGTCTGCACCAAAGACTATGACGAGTTCCGGGTTGTGCTGCTGTATGAGATTTATGTTCTGAAAGACAGCATCGGCAGTACCCTGAAACCACTCAGGTCCCATGCGCATCTGCGGCGGCACAACCGTGACAAAATGATCCTTAATAACAGGAGACAAAACCCAGTTCTGCCTTACATGCTCAATGAGAGATTGGGATTTGTACTGAACAAGCAGATAAATTGAGTATATGTGGGAGTTAATAAAATTGCTCAGAACAAAATCAACTATTCTGTATCTTCCTCCGAACGGAACCGACGGTTTAGAACGGAATGCCGTCAACGGGAAAAGCCTCTCTCCTTTTCCTCCTGCAAGCACGAATGCAAGAACCTTTGGATGCGCCATTTAAAACCTCCTTGCTGCTAAATCTTAATTCCCATTTAATCTTCTCAATGCCTTTGCAGCCTCATCCCTTATGTGTGGATCTGCATCGTTATACAGAACTCGTTTCACAAAAGGGATTGCCGACTCATCTCCGATTTTCCCAAGCGCCATTATCGCGTTTATCCTGATTGCAAAGCTCTTATCGTTTAATGCAGAAATCAAATATGGCACGGCCTTTCTACTGCCAATCTCTCTGAGGGACTGTATTGCTGCCTCTCTCACATACAATGTTTTATCATTCAGCGCATCTATCAGCACATCTGCCACTTTTGAATGTCCTTTGAAATTGCCAAGGGCAAGGGCGGCATTCCATTTGAGTGCAGGACAGTCATAGGTAAAAAACGGGTCTTGCAATATCCTCATGAATATATCTACTGCCTTTGGACTCCTTATTTCCGCCAGCAGCTTTACTGCTCTAATCTGAATCTTCCAGTCCTCGCCTTGATTTTCGATGACGCTCATGAGTGCCCTCACAGAATCATCATCTCCTATCCTGCCCAATTCTTCCACTGCCGACAAACGGATTTAGGGTCATCATGCCGGAGCTTTACCAGCAATTTATCGATATCATGAGGCGCTGCATGACCTTGAGAGACAATCAG
>NZ_DAIOFX010000004.1:58333-59812 GCF_036745535.1 Dissulfurispira sp. | reverse complement strand
CAGAACACAGAATACAGAACACAGAATACAGACTGTCTGTCTTCTGGCTTCCGTCTTCTGACTTCTGATAATAGAGCACGGTGATTTATCCCTTGGAAAACCTCTCAAGAGCTGTAATGGCTTCATTTTTTATGAGAGGATCATTTTCATTCTCTGCAATATTTTTTAGATGGGGGAATGCCTGCGAGTCTCCGATTTCTGCGAGTGCAGTTATAGCACTGAACTTTATCGCAAAACTCTTATCGTTTAAGATAGAAATCAAAAACGGCACAGCCTTTGAATTACCAACCCTTCCCATGGTTTTGACAATGGCCTCTCTGACAACCGGGTTGTCTTCAAACTTCGATGCATCAAGGAGTATATCGGCTGCCTTCGGGTCTTTAGTAAAATTGCCGAGGGCAGTGACGGCATTCCACTTTATGGCAGGGCAGTCGTGATTAAGGAACGGGTCGCTCAGTATCCTTTCAATAAAATTGAGCGCCTTTTCCTTCCTGCTCTCACCGAGCAACTGGATTGCCCTTATCCTGAATCTCCAGTTCAGCATTTTGTTTTCTACAAGGCCGATAAGGGCGTCTGTCAGTCTGTCATTCTTTATGCCCTCTGCACCTCCGTATAACGGCAAACGGCTGTGCCAGTCGTTATCCTGGATGTCCGTTATTAACTTATCGATATTAAGTTCATCTGCATATAACTCTTTTGCAGACGCAATCAATGTCGTAACAAAAAATAACAACAAGATAGTTGCTTGAATGACTTTTTTATAGGCATTTAAGAACATTCTACCCCTCCTCTGCAAAACTTATTTATTTTAATATTCCTTTCACAATAATATCCACTTCAAAACACAAATATCGAAATGGCAGCGCCTGTGAGCACAACATAAAGGACATCAACCCTTTTAGTCAATGCAATGAAGGCTGTTACTCCCAATAAAACCCTGATAATATCCCATGGGACAGCCAATGCAAATTTTAAAGTCACATAAAATAAGAGTCCGACAAAGGATGCAAATATTCCCTTTGTTGCCATTAAAAAATACGCGGATGTCTTTAGTCTGTCAAAGAAAGGTGTGACAACAACCAGTATTAAGAAGGAAGGTGTAAATATTGCTATGGTTGCCACCATAGAGCCCAACAGGCCATGTAACAAATACCCGACGAAGGTAGCAGTGATGACAATAGGACCAGGGGTGATCTGACCTAATGCAATCCCATCCATGAATGTCTTATGGTCCATCCATTCTCTTACATTTACGACTTCATGAAGCATTAATGGCAGTGATGCGAAACCGCCTCCGAATGCAAAAAGGTCTATCCTGAGCATCATTGTTGCCAGTTTAAAGAGTTTCGTGTCTACAACATAAAGCACCGAAAGTCCTGCCAGCAGGATTAAAAATAGCAGCGCAATTTGCTTGAACATCCATCGGTTCCTTTTCTTGCCATGAACTGAAGAGATTGTGAAGCTGACACCTCTGAAAAA
>NZ_DAIOFX010000004.1:50737-58233 GCF_036745535.1 Dissulfurispira sp. | reverse complement strand
AAAGGAGAAGAACAACTGAATAATTGCAGGCCTTTTATTCATTAGAAATACTGAACAATATATCTTATTGCAAGAAATACTATAACAACTCCCAGCATCAGCTTTATAAACTTCTGCGGAACATACTTCTGAAACCTTGCACCTAAATACATGCCAACAAATCCGCCGATGCCGAACAGTATGCCCAGCGGCCAGTCAGGCATAGCTGAGACACCGCCTGCAGCAGGGATAATGCTGAAGAACAGTGCGCCTGCAACAGAAGTTATGAAAGTCCCCATCAATGCAGCGCCTGCAATGGTATAGACAGGCAGGTGAAAAACAGCGACGCAGAACGGGGCGATAATGGAGCCTCCGCCGATTCCATATGCACCGCCAATGATCCCCACCACAAGGGCAAGGATGAACATGCCCATGGTATTGAAAGAAAACCTTTCTCCCCAGAATTCGTATTCTATCTCCTTTAATGAAACAGCTATTGTCTTTACCACTGCCTCAGCAGACAAACCCGCTACTATTGTTGAAGCCTGTTGCTGCCTTATCTCATTCATCCTTGCCTTGAACTTCTCTTCCAGAGCCTTTGATGCGGAGGATTTTTTATTCCTGATCAGAATCTCTTTTAAAAGACGAGTCCCTATGTAAAAAAGAACGCAGCCCACAAAGAATTTAAATGCCCTTGGGTCGGGGAGATACAAAACCCTTACATAGTAGCCAAGGAAGACGCCGGGCAGTGTGCCTGCAACAACTACCCATGTCAAAGGCCATGCCATCCGGCCTTCCCTGATGTAGCGGTAAACACCGCTCGGTATTGCCACAATATTAAAGACATGATTTGTGCCGCTTACCGAAGGAGCAGTGTAATTCAAAACACTCATCTGAAACGGAAGCAAAAGGAATGCACCAGAAATACCGCCCATTGAAGTGAAAAAAGAGATAAACATCGCGACCAGCGGGGGTAAGAAGATATTAGTTCTTACACCCGAAATCGGAAAAAGTACATTTAAAAAATCCATCTGCTGATTATAACAAAAACAAGTGATAGGGATAAGGAGAATGTTTCAGGTGTAAAGGATATTCAAAAAAAATCCAATGATAATTTTAGGCATAAATTTTGGGGGAAGGAATGGACAGAGCAAATTCAATATTCCACAGGGTATTACTTGGAATGATGGTCTGGCTTTTGTTCATTGTTCTGTTAGGGATCGCCCATTCGCAGTAGGATATTTTAAAAGGGTGGTCTCTTGAGAGGAAACAAAAAAGGGCTTGCTTGCAGCAAGCCCTTTCTATTTTTCAAGCGTCCCCAATGGGATTCGAACCCATGTTACCGCCTTGAAAGGGCGATGTCCTAGGCCGGGCTAGACGATGGGGACATGAGCCGCGTTGGATTCGAACCAACGACCCACGCCTTAAAAGGGCGTTGCTCTACCAACTGAGCTAGCGGCCCTCAGCGCCAAAAATCTTCGATCTTTTGGCGAGTTTAAGACTAATAATTTACAATTTGTACGGCTTTTTTGTCAATCCGCTACCCCGCTGCTCGGTGTCTTACATACGGCAGAAGCCCGCCCTTTAAGATCAGTTCCTTTTCTCTATCATTGAGATTTGATATAACCTCAAAGGCATAACCCTTTGTCAGGTTTTCGACCTTGAAGTTCTGGTCTCCTTTGATAGAGCCGATGACATCCCTTATTAAAAGCCTGTCTCCCTGTTCTATTTTCTCATAATCGCCCTCTGACTTGAATAAAAGCGGCAGAACCCCGAAGTTTATGAGATTAGCCCTGTGTATCCTTGCAAAGGACTTTGCAATAACAGCCTGAAGTCCTAAATACATGGGCGCAATGGCTGCATGTTCCCTCGATGAACCCTGTCCGTAGTTCTCTCCGCCGATGATTATCCCGCCGCCGCTTTCCTTTGCCTCCACTGCACGCTTGCTGAATGTCCTGTCGATGTTTTCAAATACAAATTCAGAAATTGCAGGTATGTTCGACCTGAAAGGAAGGACTTTAGAGCCGGCAGGCATTATGTCGTCTGTTGTGATGTTATTTCCGAGCTTTAACAATACCTCTGCCTCTATGCTCTTTTTAAACGGCTCTTTTACAGGCACCTCTTTTATATTCGGGCCTTTTATTATCTTTATATCCTTTGTATCAGCCTTCGGAGGGATAACGAGATTGTCATTTATCAAAAACTTCTCTGGCTCTTTTATTTCATCGAACTTAAGTCCTGCATCACGGGGATCGATGATCTCGCCTTTTACAGCCATCACAGCACAGGCAATGGGATTTGTGAGGTAGACAAAGGCATCCTTTGTTCCTGACCTTCCATGGAAGTTCCTGTTATAAGACCTTATGGATACATGCCCTGATCCCGGAGCGCCGCCCATTCCAATGCAGGGGCCGCATGATGCCTCAAGAATCCTTGCGCCTGCAGAGATCATATCCGCTATGAGTCCCTCCCTCGAAAGCATTTCGTAAACCTGTTTTGAGCCAGGATTTATCAAAAGATTCACCCATTCAGGGATTGTATTTCCTCTCAGTATGGATGCAACAGCCTTCATTGCGTGATATGAAGAATTGGTGCAGCTTCCAATGCAGACCTGATTGACCTTCTTGCCTGCTATCTCTTTAATCGCCACAACATTGTCAGGGCTGTGGGGCTGTGCAATCATTGGCTCTACAGCGCTTAAATCAAGCTCTATAATTTCCGAGTATTCGGCATCCGCATCAGCCTTTAATTCAATCCAGTCCTTTTCCCTGCCCTGCGCCTTTAGAAAAGAAAGGGTCTTTTCATCGCTTGGGAATATCGATGTTGTTGCGCCAAGCTCTGCGCCCATGTTTGTAATGGTTGCCCTCTCTGTGACATTGAGGTCTTTTACGCCTTCGCCGCCGTACTCAAGTATTTTCCCCACACCCCCTTTAACTGTGAGCATCTTTAAAAGCGTGAGGATAACATCCATTGCAGTAACCCATGGCCTCTGGAGCCTGCCTTTGAGATTAATCCTCACAACCTTCGGCATATTCGTCTCAAAGGGTGCACCTGCCATAACTGTTGCTGCCTCAAGTCCTCCAACACCTATGGCTATCATGCCCATTCCTCCGCCTGTTGGGGTGTGGCTGTCTGTGCCGAGGGCTATCTTGCCTGGCGCTGCAAACCTTTCAAGATGCACCTGATGGCATATTCCGTTTCCTGGCTTTGAAAAGTATGCGCCGAATTTTGCAGCAGCGGTCTGTAAAAACAGATGGTCATCGGCATTCATAAAGTTTGACTGGAGCATATTGTGGTCAACATAACTGACAGCAAGGGGAACCCTTACCCTGTCAATGCCTATTGCCTCGAACTCAAGCCATGCCATCGTTCCTGTGGCATCCTGTGTATAGACCTGATCGACCTTTAATCCTATCAGACTCCCTTCCTTTATCTCTCCGGAAGCCCTGTGAGCCTCAAATATTTTCTGTACAATGTTCTTTCCCATTTTTACCCCTTTCCTCTTTTCCTTAACCTTAATCTTAACCTTTCTTTACCCCAAATTGCGCAAATTGCCTAATTATAACGTAAAGACACATGCAGGGTATGCTGAAAAAGCCTTTACAAAGTGTTATTCTCTGTGTATGCCAGAGATAACCAACGCCTTGCCTAAATAGTAACCAATGTTGTAGATGACGGATTCAAGACTATGCAGTCTAATATTCTGAAGTGCAAAGTCTTTTTCAGCATACCCTGCATGTGTCTTATAGTTATTCATTACTAATGATAAAGTTTTTGAGCCGTGCCTGCTTTTCTTGATTGCGGATATATTTTTTGACTTTTTCCGCATATTATGTTAAAAAAACATAAAAAAAATCAAACAAATAAAGGAGATTACATGCACCTCTTTCAGTATAAAAACGGCGAATTATACGCAGAGGATGTACCTGTCAGAAAAATCGCCAAAGAATTCGGAACACCGCTTTATATCTACAGCTACAACACGCTTCTGAATCACTTCAAGGCCTACGAAACAGCATTTGACGGTTTTCCACACATTATTTGTTTTGCATTAAAGGCAAACTCCAATGCAGCCATAATAAGGCTCTTTGCAAAAAACGGCGGCGGCGCCGATGTTGTCTCAGGAGGAGAACTCTTCAGGGCATTGAAGGCAGGCATACCGGCTAAAAAGATAGTCTATGCAGGAGTCGGAAAGACAGAGGAAGAGATAAGGCATGCATTAAAGAGCAAGATATTGATGTTCAATGTGGAGTCCGAGGATGAACTCAGGGAGATCGACAGGATTGCAGAAAAGATGAAGACAAAGGCGCCAATTGCCCTGAGAATAAACCCTGACATAGACCCTGAAACGCATCCCTACATCTCGACAGGGTTAAAGAAACACAAATTCGGCATACCTATCGAGGATGCATTGGAATATTACAGGCTCGCTAATAGCCTTAAAAACATTAAGATTGTCGGCATACATAAGCACATAGGCTCTCAGCTCACAAAGGTTTCGCCATTTGTGGATGCATTAAAAAGGATACTGATACTCGTAGATAAGCTTACAAGACAGGGAATCAGCATTAACTATCTGGATATAGGCGGAGGGCTCGGAATCACGTACAGGGATGAAATGCCTCCGAATCCGGCTCAACTCGCAAAGAACATATTGCCATTACTCAAGGGCAGGAAAGTAACTGTTGTCCTTGAGCCTGGCAGGTCTCTTGTAGGCAATGCAGGGATTCTTGTAACAAAGACCCTTTATTTAAAGAAGGGACAGGAAAAGGAGTTTGTGATCGTTGATGCTGGAATGAACGATTTAATGAGGCCAACCCTCTACGGCGCATACCACCATATCCAGCCGGTTATTAAAAATAAAAGGGACAAGATAATTGCCGATATTGTAGGACCAATCTGCGAATCAGGTGATTTTTTGGCAAAGGACAGGGAGATGCAAAAGGTCAAAAATGGTGAATACCTTGCTGTAATGAGCGCCGGTGCTTACGGCTTTACAATGTCATCCAACTACAACAGCAGGCCGAAGGCAGCAGAGGTCATGGTAAAAGGCAAAAAATATAAATTGATAAGGAAAAGAGAGACTTTTAGTGATATTATTAGAGGAGAGGCCGTACCGGAGTTTGTCTGATGGAAATATCGTTCACAAAAATGCATGGATCTGGAAATGACTTTATTCTCATTGACTGCATAAAGCAGCCAGAGGTCACCGGTCTGGAGCTTGAAGGCTTAAGCAAGACCCTCTGCCACAGGAGATTCGGAATAGGCGCCGACCAGATACTGCTCCTTTGTCCTTCGGAAATCGCTGACTTCAAGATGAAGATATACAATGCCGACGGCGGCGAGGTCGAGATGTGCGGCAACGGCATACGGTGCTTTGCCAAATATATATGGGACAGGGGACTTTCAAGAAAAGATGTCCTCGAAATAGAGACCCTCGCGGGAATAATAAAACCCGAGCGTGCCGGAGATATGGTGAAGGTGGATATGGGAGAACCCATTCTGGAACCGGAAAAGATTCCCGTGGATATTAAGTCCTCACCGCCCATAATAGACTATCCTCTGCAAATTAAAGACAGGGGCTTTAAAATAACATGCGTGTCCATGGGCAATCCACATGCAGTAATCTTTCTCGGCGAGAACATATCGGACTTCCCTGTACCAACGTATGGCCCTCTGATCGAAAAACATCCTATGTTCCCAAAGAAGACGAATGTGGAGTTTGTTAATGTGCAAAGCAGAACCAAACTATTAATGAGGGTATGGGAAAGGGGCTCGGGCGAGACAATGGCGTGCGGGACCGGCGCATCGGCAACCGGTGTGGCTGCAATGCTAAAGGGATTAACAGAAAGGAATGTATCCGTACAGCTCCTCGGCGGAAATCTTTTAATAGAATGGCATGCCAATAACCATGTCTATATGACCGGCCCGGCAGCAGAAGTCTTTCAGGGCATGGTACACTATTCAGCAGCACAAGGGAAGGACAGAAGAAGGCACCAGCGACATACCTGCTCCATGCCCCTGGAGTTCTCTGAAAAGGGGAAATCAAAGGGAGCTTCCCGTGCCTGCATCTGTGTTGATAGCAGCGAATCAGGGATGGGCATCACTTCGGATCACGAGATGGAGACTGGACAGATTATCACGTTTAAGATTAAGGATACCCCGCATCCGAAAAGTGCCGTCGTAATATGGAGCAAAAAGGACAGAGATAAGTATCGGGCAGGATTGATGTTCATTTAACCGGAAAATCGTAGTAGAATAAACTTAAGCGGAAGGGAGATATGCCTTTGACAGAGGAAGATAAAAAGGAAAAAAGGAAGTACGAAAGGAAACCTTACGATGCCGAACTGGAATACTTCAGGGCCGGAAAGTCCGAGAATATGCTTCCGGCTGTATCCATTGATATAAGCGAAGGAGGCATCGGCCTTACCTCTGATTGCCCTTTGGAACCGGGGTAGGTTATTATATTCAAAAGCAGGGAAAATCCGTCTATACTTAAGATAGCAATTGTTCAATGGAGCATGAAGGTTGGCGAAAAATACAGAGCAGGATTGATGTTTATTTAAAATAGGAGGAACAAAATGTTTAAAGGCTCGATAGTTGCAATTGTAACACCTTTTAAAAACGGTAAATTCGATGAAAAGACCTACGGTGATCTGATCGAGTGGCACATAAAGCAAGGCACTCACGGCATCGTGCCCTGCGGAACAACAGGCGAGGCATCAACCCTCGGACTCGAAGAGCATTATATGGTCATTGAGGTCGCTGTTAAGGCTGCAAACAAAAGGATTCCGGTCATTGCAGGCACAGGTGCGAATTCCACCGACGAGGCAATCGAGATAACCAAAAAGGCAAAAAAATTGGGCGCTGATGGAGCTCTGCTCGTCACACCGTATTACAACAAGCCGACACAGGAAGGGCTTTACAGGCATTACAAGGCAGTTGCAGATGCGGTGAAGATACCCATTGTCCTTTACAACGTGCCTGGAAGGACTGCTGTGAATATGCTGCCGTCAACAGTGGCACGCCTCACGGAATGTAAGAATATCGTTGGCATAAAAGAGGCCACCGGCGACATGAAACAGGCAAGCGAGCTCATAAGGCTCTGCGGGGACAGACTTACAGTGCTTTCAGGAGATGATTTTACCACTTTGCCGCTGCTTGCCCTCGGCGGGCATGGGGCCATATCGGTTACGGCAAATGTCGCTCCAAAAGATTCTGCCGAGATGTATAATGCGTGGGCAAATGGCGACATAGCAAAGGCCAGAGAACTGCATTATAAACTCGAACCCATTAACTCAGCCATGTTCATAGAGACAAATCCGATACCGGTGAAAACAGCCCTTGCGATGATGGGAAAGATCAAGGAGGAGTTCAGGCTGCCGCTCTGCGAAATGTCCAAGGCAAACAAAGAAAAACTAAAGGGCGTATTGAAGAGTGCGAAAATCATCAGATAAAAACAACTGGAGAAATGGAGTGATGGAGAATTGGAGTAATGGGAAACAGCAACACTCCAA
>NZ_DAIOFX010000004.1:0-50637 GCF_036745535.1 Dissulfurispira sp. | reverse complement strand
GGAGAATTGGAGTAATGGGAAACAGCAACACTCCAACACTCCAATACTCCAATACGCTCTCAAGTGCTTTTCGTCTCCAGAACGCACTATTCCCAATACTCCAATACTCCAATACTCCAAGAAAATAGCTCCATTACTCCATCATTCCATCACTCCAAGCCGTTTACTCCATTACTCCATTATCTTCTGCCTTTTACCATTTACCATTTGCCTGCTGTTCTTCACTGCCGTTAATGCCCAGCCTCCTTCGCCTTATGCTGTTGAGAAGCTTTCGGGGCAGAAGGCGCCGGATTTTACCCTGAAGGATATTAACGGGAATCCTGTATCCCTTTCCTCGTTCAAAGGCAAGGTAGTGCTCCTGAACTTCTGGGCAACGTGGTGTCCCCCGTGCAGGGCAGAGATACCGTCAATGAATAAACTCCAGCAAATGCTGAAAAACAAAGGGCTGGTAATACTCGCAGTATCCACAGACAGGGCAGTGGTGGATGTAAAGGATTTCCTCAAGAAGAATCCTGTCACTTTCACCATAGTTGTGGACTACAACCTCTCTGTCTCGCGTTCTCTCTATAAAGTATTTATGATGCCCACAACCTTTCTCATCGACAAAAAAGGGGTCATTGTTGAAAAGTACTTCGGAGAACAGGACTGGACAGACCCCGAGATAATAAAAGAGATAGAAGCCCTGCTGTAAGATATATTAAAAGTGATTAAAAACCAAAGAATTTTTAAAAGGGGGATTTCGTAAGGGGGACAAAGTCCCCCTTACGGATTATAGTGGACAATCAAAACATAAAAGATACCATCCTTTTCCGTCTGCAGCGGAACAGCGATTTCCCTGCAATGTCAAACACTGTCAATCTCCTGAACAAATTCAAGTCCTCGGAGGATGCCTCAATCTCCGAGTTTGCGAATATCATTTTAAAAGACTACGCATTAACCACAAGGATTCTAAAGCTAGTGAACAGCGTCAATTATGCACAGTTCGGAGAAGTGACCACAATTTCGAGGGCGATTATATTTCTGGGCTTTGAGAATATAAAGAACATTGCCGTTACCCTCGTACTTTTCGATCACCTGCAAAAGCACAGCTCCGACAGCGAACTCATGGATACGGTCGTAAAGTCTTTTTACAGTGCAATATTGTCACAAAAAATATCTCAGGACATCAATTTCGGAGATAAGGAAGAGGTATTCATATGCTCCCTATTTCATACATTCGGCAGACTCATGGTTGCATTCTCCATTCCGGAGAAGATCGATGAGATAAAGCATTTCAGTCACGAAAAGGGGATTTCCGGAGATCTTGCAGCCCATTCTGTTTTAGGGACATCGTATGAGGGGATCGGCATGTCCCTCGCGAAGGAATGGAATTTCCCATCTAAGATCATACAGTGCATGCCCGATTTCAGCATATCGGAGATTACCCCCAAACCCTCTGAAATGGATAAATTGCGGAGCCTTTCCACATTTTCGAATAAGATCTCGCGCATCATGGCAATGTATCCGGACAAAAAAGAGCGGAGCGAAAAGATAGACAAACTCATAAAATCATTTAAAGACCATTTCGGGGTAATCGCCAATAAAATAGTTGATATAATAGATGCATCAATACAGGATTTGGTCGAGTTCTCAAATGTCTTTAATCTCAACCTGAACAATGTTCCATTCAGCAGACAGCTTTTAGGCCTGCCGAAAGACAGGGAGACCGGGAGTGCTGAAGACCTTGCACAGTTTGACTTTACAACAGATTCCCTTAAGACGATCGACAGCATCATTGAAGACGAAAAGGCAGATACACCGGAAAGCATATTTACAAAGGGCATTCAGGATGTCAACAGTGCAATCATGAGCAACTTCTCTCTGAATGACATCATCAGGATCGTCCTTGAAACCATGTACAGGGGAATGCAGTTGTCAGGGCTCTCCAATGTGTTATTCTTCATAAAAGATACAAAGCTTCCTGTCATGAGCATACGGTTTGGGTTCGGCGGCAGTATCGAAGAAATAAAAAAATGGTTCAAGATAGGCTTTGAAAATACGGACAATGTATTTGCTGTTGCTGCCTTAAAGCAGAAGGATCTGGTCATAAAGGACATTACTGCAAGCGATATAAAGGGATTGCTGCCCGATTGGTACAGGAGCAAGGCACCTTCCCAGGCATTCATCATCCTCCTGCCCATCATCATCAACAACAAACCGATAGGCATGTTTTATATCGAAGGGGATAAAGGGGGCTTTCAAACGGTATCAAGCGGACAATTGAATTACCTCAAGATACTCCGTGACCAGACAGTTATGGTGATAAAACAGATACAGGGATACTGAATTTAAAGGTATCCGGCACTCTGAAACTTTGACACTTTTTATATGGACCCACAAATAGCGTTCGCTGCAAAAGAAGAAATCCTGAGGAATACAATAAAAATGCACGCGAGGATCCTGTATCGGGATGGGAAGGCACAGGGAAAACTGTTGCAACTCTTAAGTCAACCAGAGGATTGTGGGATGTGTACTATTACACCGAATCGGGGATTAATACTCAACCAAATATCAGCAAGTATAATGATTCGGCAACTGTCCTCCATAATGTCAGAGATTTCGATTCCGTAAAATCCGAACAACCTCTATTGATTGTCGACGACATTAATAACATGAGCAAAGATGCACTTGATGTAATAATCAGGATGTTATCCGAAAACCGTCAAGACAGAAAAATAGTTTTAACAGCACGGACATTGATGGATGCAGACACGCTCCTTTCCTTGGTGGATGCCGTGGTAAGGCTAAAACAGGATACTGCCGAGATGATGTTCAGTTCTCTCAAGAATATCGACAACCTCTGATATTAATACAGATGGCATGATACAAGCCTGCCGTCTATATCCTTCAGCTCGGGCACTACCCTATCACAGATATCAAACCTCTTGGGACACCTTGGATGAAACGGACAGCCGGTTGGAATATCGATAGGACTGGGAACGTCGGTTATGAGTTTAGAGTTAAGAGTTTTGAGTTTAGATTCTTTATCCATAACTCCTGACTCATCACTCTGAACTCTAATTTTAGGTGCAGATGAAAGTAATAGCTCTGTATACGGATGTTTTGGCGATTTGAATAAGTCCTCTGTCTTTGCCTTTTCCACAATCTTCCCCAAGTACATAACCGCAACCTCATCGCTCAGATAGTGAACCACCTTAAGGTCGTGGCTTATAAAAATCAATGATATGGCTGATTCTCTTTTAATGTCCTGTAGCAGATTAAGTATCTGTGCCTGAATCGATACATCCAAGGCCGACAGCGGCTCATCGGCAACTATGAGTTCAGGCGAAACAGTTAGCGCCCTTGCTATGCATATCCTCTGTCTCTGTCCTCCGCTGAATTCATGGGGATACCTGTTCGCTGCATCCGCATTCAGACCTACCTTCTCAAGAAGATTCACAACCCTGTCTTTCATCTCATTCTTAGGCATTATCTTATGTATCTTAAATGGTTCTGATAACGTATCGATAATCCTCATCCTCGGATTCAACGACGCAAATGGGTCCTGGAATACTATCTGCACGGAGCGTCTGAACTTCTTGAGGGCATCGCCTGCAAGATAAGAAACATCTTCTCCCTTAAAATATATCTTTCCTTCTGTGAGCGGAAGCAGCTTCAGCACAAGCCGTGCAATTGTTGATTTGCCGCATCCGCTCTCGCCAACGATAGCAAAGACGCTGTCTTTCTTCACCTCAAAGCTGACATTATCGACAGCCTTAAGCCATTTATGCGGTTTACCAAAGCCTCTGCCTTTTACCGGAAAATATTTCTTAATGGAATCAACTTTCAAAATAATATTGTTTTCCATAATATCTATCGCCTATTGCCTGATTTTTATGCATCTGACAAAATGATTTCCAGAGATTTCCACCAGCTCTGGTTCAGACCTTCTACATTCATCAGATGCAAGATAGCATCTGTCCGAAAACTTGCATCCTGCCGGAAGGTTTTCAGGATTAGGTACAAAACCTGTTATGGGTTTTAATGCAACTCCCTTAGCCACGGGCAGGGATTGCAATAGGCCATGCGTGTACGGATGGAGTGGGTTTCTGAAAAGTTCATCCACATCGGTAAGCTCCATAATCCTTCCTGCATACATTATGGCAACCCTGTCTGCCTGCTCCGAGATAATGCTCAGGTCATGGGTTATTAAAAGGATAGCCATATCTCTTTCTTTTCTCAATCCTTGAAGGAGCTCCAGTATCTGCGCCTGTATCGTAACATCGAGGGCGGTTGTCGGCTCATCGGCAATTAAGAGAGATGGATTGCATGCAATTGCCATTGCTATCATTACCCTCTGTCTCATTCCGCCTGACATTTGATGGGGATAGTCCTTTATCCTTAATTCAGGAGACGGTATTTTCACAGCCTTCAGCAATTCCACAGTCCTGTCCATGGCTTCTTTTTTTGATATACCAAAATGCGTAACCAATGCCTCTGCTATCTGGTAGCCGATGGTTAAAACAGGATTCAGGGATGTCATGGGCTCCTGAAAGATCATTGATATATCCTTGCCGCGCAGATTGCGCATTTCAGCATCTCTGAGTGTCAGAAGATTTTTATTATTAAACGAGATTTCGCCTTCTGCAAATGCATTGCTCGGAAGGATTCCCAAAATGGACAAGGCAGTAAGGCTCTTACCGCATCCGCTTTCTCCAACAAGGCCAAAGACTTCTGCCTTTTTAATGTCAAAAAAAAGGTTAGACACAACCTTGATGGGGCCTTTGTCTGTCTTGAATGATACAGAGAGGTTGTTTATATTAAGAAGCGAAACGGACATGCAGAGGATGATAAGGGTTTATTTGATTAGTTGTCAATATATCTACAGCACACTGAGCAGTGTAAGTATCAAAAACATAAGCAAGAGAATGCTCCCCGCTGCGATTGCCTTTAATCTTCCATTTCTACCCCTATCAATATATGGAATCAATAGCAGCAAGAGCACTGAAACTACCGGAATCGCCACCGTGCCTATAAATGCGCTCTTGCCCGGAAAATACCTCACAAGCTGGTAGAGCCAGAGGAAATACCATTCGGGTTTTGGCTGAAAAGGCCTTGTAAAGTCTATCTGCCTTCCGATGGAAGGATAATAAAGCAGTGCCAAAATTATCAAGATTTCTGAAGCAACTAAGATAGCGACTATTATTTCCGAAAGATAATCAGGATAGAATTTCTTATCTTTTTTCTGTTCCCCCATTACTCCCAATACTCCATCACTCCACTGAATTTCTCAGAGTCCTCCAGCTATCCCCTGTTTTTTAACCATATGAAAGTGCGCCCAGAGAATCACCGCCATTGAGACAGGCAGATAAAGGACATGAAAACTGTAAAACCTTATAAGTGTTGTGCCGTTGATGTCCAGTCCGCCTCTCACAGCATACATCAGATAGTCGCCTATCAAAGGCACTGTCCCGAACATTGATGTACCAACCTCTGTTGCCCAGTATGCCTTCTGGTCCCACGGCAATAGATAGCCTGTAAAGCCCGATGCCATTGCTATTACAAAACCCAAAACACCCGCCATCCAGTTTAATTCCCTCGGAGGTCTGTATGCCTTATACACAAAGACCCTGATGGTATGAAGGATTGTGAAAATGATAAAGAGATTCGCAGACCATTTATGAAGACTTCTCACAAGCCATCCGAGAGTAACTTCATTGGTAATAGCCACCACGCTCTTGAATGCCTCTTTTTCAGAAGGCACATAATATATGGACAGCAATAGGCCTGTAAATGCAAGTATCAGAAAATATGTGAATGCCATGCCTCCGAGGCAGTAAGAGTAATTTACATTTGAAGGCACAGGCCTCTGCAAAAACCTCTTGTGAGGCTCCTTTACTCCGAAACGGCTGTCTATCCAATCGAAGATTTTACCCATTACACCTTAATCCCCACATAAACTTTTCCATCCTTAATCTCAAGCGGCAGTCTCGTCAAAGGCTTTGGAGGAGGCCCTGCAATCACTTCGCCGTTCATATTATACTTGCCGCCGTGACACGGACAGAGAAATTCCTTTTTATTGTTATCCCAGTTCACCAGGCATCCTAAATGAGTGCACACCGGTGAAAATGCAGTCAATACGTCATTGCCGGCAACGACAAAAACCCGATTGGTGATTGTCCTGTCTTCCAGCTTATATTCGAATTCTATTTTCCTTACACCCTTCCTCGGCAGGTCATCCTCATCCATGAGGTACATATAATGGAGTTTTCTATTTTTGATTTTTGAGGGGTATATATAAACAAGGGCGGAAAGGATAGCAACAGCAAGGATCGAGAAAAAAACCTTTATTGCCCTCTTTAGAAAATCCCTTCTTTTCACTATGAGTAAATGGGTGAATGAGTAAATGGTGTACCCATCTACTCATCTACTCATTAGCTGAGTTGAGTGCATTATGGAACGGCTTGCCGACCTTGAAGTGCAGCACCTGCTTGGCAGGCACCTGAACCTTTTCTCCAGTCCTCGGATTTCTCGCTGTCTTTGCATTCCTCTGTTTAAGCCTGAAGTTCCCGAAGCCCCTTATCTCTATCTTTTCTCCACGTGCAAGGGCATCTTTCATACCGTCAAAGATCGTGTTGATAATCGTCTCCACCTGTTTCTTGGTAAGCCCTTCCAGCCTTTCCGTCACCTTCTCTATTAAGACCGATCTTGTCATAAAATACCTCCTATTAAAACAAATTCCAAATCCTAATTTCGAAATTTGAATTTTGGACTTAGTGCTTATTACTTTTCTATGGTATATACATATATTTCAGTTCTATTTTAGGAACAACCTTCGAAACACTTTCAGAAATCTTTCCGTTAAGCAGTTCAAGAAGAGGAGATTTTTCTTTCTTTGTTACCACATCAGGCTCGCCCTTTATGCCGGCCATTTTTGCTGCTGTCTTGATTGCATATTCAAGGTTTCCGATCTCGTCCACAAGGCCGATCTTTGCTGCCTGATTCCCTGAGAATATTCTCCCATCTGCTATCTTCCTTACATCCTCGATGGGGATTCTCCTTCCGTCGGATACGGCCTTGATAAACTGTTCATGGACGTCGTTC
Organism: Dissulfurispira sp.; assembly: GCF_036745535.1. Lineage (NCBI taxonomy): Bacteria > Pseudomonadati > Nitrospirota > Thermodesulfovibrionia > Thermodesulfovibrionales > Dissulfurispiraceae > Dissulfurispira > Dissulfurispira sp. Next base: position 43,554 of record NZ_DAIOFX010000004.1, on the reverse strand, counting down.
ATCACTCCCTGTATTATCTCCTTCTCTTCGCTCCCCATTTCCCTGAATACAGAAGCTATATCCTTATGTTTTCCGCTCTTTATGACCTCGGTCTTTACTCCGATTTTATCCATAAGACCCTTAATGTTCGGAACCTCCATGATTACACCTATGGAGCCTGTTATAGTGCCTGGATTTGCGATAATCCTGCTCGCAGGGGCCGATATGTAGTAGCCTCCTGAGGCTGCAACAGAGCCCATGGATACGATGACCTTTTTCTGGGCAGCAGCCTTCCTGACCTCTTCGTATATCTCCTGAGAAGGGACAACGCCTCCTCCAGGGCTGTCAACCCTCAGGACTATGGCCTTTATGGATTTGTCCTTTACATAGTCCTTGATTTCATCCACCGTGTGCTTTGCCTGGAGTATAGGCCCCTCAACATTAACCAGCGCCACTTTTTCCTTCAGCGGGACCTCTTTCTGAAAAAACGTAAAGAGGGCGCTGATGGCTATTAGAATCACCAAAAATAGTATTATGAAAATGCAGGTCTTCTTAACCTTCATTACTCATCGCTCCACTGCTGCACTTTTCAGGTTCTTCATACTGAGACCTATTTTTCTTTCCTCCACATTCACCTTTATAATCCTCACCCATATTTCATCGCCCTCTTTAATTTCCATGGAGGCATCCACCTCTGACGAATAAACGAGTCCTTCCACTCCTCCTTCAAGCTCTACAAAAATCCCGAAGTCAGTAATCCTTAACACCTTTCCCTTGAACTCATCCCCGAGCCTGAATTTTGCCGGGATTTCGCTCTGCCATGGGTCCGGGGTCATCTGTTTTATTCCAAGGGCCATCCTTTCTTTATCAGGCTCAAGGCCGAGGATGACAGCATCGATCTTCTGGCCCTTTTTCAATACCTCTGACGGATGCTTTATGTGCTTTATCCATGACAGGTCCGAAATATGTATAAGCCCGTCAACACCCTCCGGGAGCCTCACAAAGGCGCCGAAATCGGTGACAGTCTTTACCTCTCCGGTTATCCTCTGTCCGACCTTGTAATTCTGGCCTACAAGGTCCCACGGCCTGGGCTTCAACTGCTTGATGGTAAGGGATAATTTTCTCTCGTCCTTATTGACATTAATAACTGCTGCCTCTACCTCGTCTCCGCCGGAGACATATTTTGAAGGATGCTTTGGCCTCGGGGCCCAATCCAGTTCCGATACATGGATAAAGCCTTCGAGTCCTTCCTCTATCTCAACAAAAACACCATAATCCGTTATGCTTACAACCTTCCCTTTGAGCTTCATCCCGGCTTTATACTTATCTTCCACAGAAATCCACGGATCCTGCTTTTTCTGCTTGTACCCGAGGGTAACCTTCTCGGTACCCTCGTCGTATTTAAGTACAACAAACTCCCTCTCGTCGCCTACAGAGAAGAATTCCGAAGGGTGATTAACCCTCCTCCATGATATGTCCGATATATGAAGAAAACCGTCGATGCCGCCGAGGTCGACAAATACGCCGTAATCGGTAATATTTTTTACAATGCCTTTCAGTAGAGCACCCTCTTTCAGCAGTTTAAGCGTCTCTTCCTTTCTTACATGCCTCTCTTCCTCTATCACAGCCCTTCGGGATACAATCACCGATGCCTGATTACCGAGAACATTGGCATACCCCCTCGGCGGCGTTATCTTGAGTATTCTCACGGCCATAGTTTGTCCTATATAAGAATCCATATCTTTAACCGCCTTGATATCTATCTGCGAAGACGGAAGAAATGCCTTTATGCCCTTTATATCAACAAACAATCCTCCCTTTGTCTTTCCAACCACTCTTCCTTCCACCCTGACATTGCTGCTGTGCGCCTCGGTCAACATCTCCCATGTCCTTATCTTTGCTGCCCTGTCCCTGGAAAGAATTACAACACCTTCCTGGTCGTTTATCCTTTCTACAAATACCTCTACGTTATCGCCCTCTTTTAAGTTCGAAAGCTCATCTTCGGTAAACTCGGCAACAGGAATTATCCCCTCTGACTTGTACCCCACATCCACCACCACGACATCGCTCTTCACCGCAATGATTTTGCCCTTTGTGATGCCTCCCCTCTCTACTCTGTGCAGCGTCTCGGCATAGAGCTTCTCAAGGTCTTTTGTTTCTTCCTTTGTTTGTGTTTCCATTATGATCCCTCTCCTCTTATATCCCTAATTCTTTTTTCCACATCTTTTATGATCCAATCAGGGGTCGATGCCCCTGCAGTTATTCCGACTTTATCTGCATTTGAAAACCATTCGTCCTTTATCTCCGAAGCCGTCTCTATATGGTACGCTGGAATAGACATGGAAGCACATAATTGCGCAAGCTGGGTTGTGTTGGCGCTGTTTTTGCCGCCCACAACGATCATCACATCCACCTTCCCTGCCATCTCCTCGGTCTCTTTAAGCCTCAGGGCAGTGGAATTGCAAATGGTATTGAACACCTTCAGCTCCTTTACCTGCTCTACTGCCTCGGATATAAATTTTTTCAGGACGCTCAGAGGCTGCGTTGTCTGCACGACAAACCCAACCCTGCTTTTAAGATGAGGCAAGCCGTCATCTTTATTAACAACAACCACATCTTCACCTGCATAGCTCATCAAGCCCTTAACCTCCGGATGATCCTTATCTCCAATGATAATAACCTGATAGCCGTCTTCCTTCAGGAGTTTAGCATATTGCTGCGCCTTTTTAACAAAGGGACATGTGGCATCCACCACTTTATATCCCTTTTTGGACAGTTTGTCCAATACTTCCTGCTGAACGCCGTGAGTCCTTATTATAATGGTTTTTATCTTTGGGTTGTCTATATCATCTGTAGGCTGTACGCCTTCTGACTTCAGTTTCTCTATCACCTGAGGGTTGTGGATGACAGGGCCGAGGGTATATACATCGCAGCATTCTTTATCATCTTTTTGGCCGTTTTTATGGGCAGCATCAAAGGCCATGTCAATAGCCCTTTTTACACCGAAGCAGAAGCCTGCCCGTTTCGCGGTAATTATTTTAAGACTGGTACCCATAATACAATTCAGATATAGGATACAGGATTGAACAGGCTATAGGCAAGAGGACAATGCCTTTATTTTGCCCATTATATCCATGCATATCCTTTCCTCAAACTCCTTTGCATCCTCGTTTTCTTCTAATTTTAAAGGATGCCCGAAATGCAACTCTATTTTCGCTGGCCGCAAAAACTTCGAACCAACAGGCAGCGCCCTCTGCGTACCGTCAATAAAGGCGGGGACTATGTAGACGCCGCTCATAGCAGCAATCAGTCCTATCCCCCTCTTTGCATCGATGAAACTTCCATTCAGGTTTATTCCCCCTTCAGGAAATATAACGACCAATTCTCCCATCTTAAGCCTCTTCACCGCCTCCTTTATGGTTGAAGGCCGTGTCCTGCCAGCATCAACAGGAATGGAATAAAGCTTCACTATATGCCCTATGATCGGCATAGAAAAGAGATACCTTTTTGCGATAAAGGTCGCCCTTCTCTTTAAAACTACCCCAAGAAGAGGAGGGTCGAGGAAGCTTACATGATTGGCAGCGATTATCACACCGCCCTTTTCAGGAATAAATTCCGAGCCGTAAACCTTGAGCCTGAAAAATACCTTGAATAAGAGATAGCCTACAGGCCGGATAAGAAGATGAAGGATTTTAATTGCCTATTGCCTCCAATACCCTTTTTAGAACATCTTCGAGATTCAAATCCGTGGTATCTATATAAATGGCGTCATCAGCCCTTTTAAGCGGAGCAATATCCCTGCTGCTGTCCCTTTTGTCCCTCTCCTGCACGTCCCTCAATGCCTCTTCCATTGTTATACCCATGCCTTTTTCCTTTAACTGAAGATAACGCCTTTTTGCCCTTCCTTCCTCTGAGGCATCGAGGAAAAACTTCTTCCATGCAGAGGGAAATACGACAGTCGTCATATCCCTGCCCTCTGCCACAATATCGTTTTCAATAGCAGCATCACGCTGGATCTGGAGCAGGAAATCTCTTACAGCCTTCTTAGCCGAAAATACGGATGCATAATGGCCTGCCTCGGTTGTCCTTATCTCCTCTGAGACATCCTCGCCGTTTAGGAAGACGCGGCCATTTTTAAAGTTTATGGTGACGCCGTTAAGCGCATCAAGGATTTCGATATCATGGCTTTCAGGCTCTATTGCCTTTCTCCTTAAATGCAGGGCTGTAGCACGATACAATGCGCCTGTGTCGAGAAATTGAAAGCCCAACCTTTCTGCTACAAGCCTCGATATTGTGCTCTTTCCTGCGCCTGAAGGCCCGTCTATAGCTATTACCCTACCCATAAGAATAAGGGGTATTCTAACCTAAATTAAACGATTTATGTAAGGCAGGCATGCTTCGGCTATCCTCAGCCAGGTCCCTGCGCTCAAAAAATGCTTTAATTTCTCATTAAAATTTAATAGACTGAATAAAGACTTAATTTTAGTCATTTAAGGAGGAAGAGATGAAACTGAGCGCAGCCGTCAAACCCATAAGCCATATTAAATCTCGCGCGTCGGAAATAATCGGAGAAATATCCGAAACCGGCAATCCAGTTGTCGTAACCGTAAACGGAGAGGCACGGGCAATAATTCAGGACATAAAGGAATATGAAAAAGACCGCGAAAGCATGGCTATGCTGAAGATCCTGGCAATGGGAAGAAAAGATATGCTTGAAGGCAGGCATAAACCCCTTCATCAGGCATTCGGAGAATTGAAAAAGAAAATACGCTCTGCCGGGAAGGCATGAAATATGAAGTCCGCATAGATAATGTAGCGTCAGGCGACCTTTACGCAATCTACAGGTATGTAGCAAATAACAACTCACCGCGGAAGGCGGAGCATCTGCTTGACAACATACAAAAGGCAATGACTTCCCTTGAAACAATGCCTGCACGGGGCAATCACCCGCCTGAGATGCAGCGATTGGGAATACTCGATTTCAGAGAAATATTTTTCAAACCATATCATATCATATATGAAATCAAGGGCAAAACCGTTTTCATCCACGCCGTGCTTGACGGCCGGCGCAACTGCGAAGAGCTATTGCAGCAGCGGATTCTGAGGGCGTAATTCAAGTATCGACAAGCTGGGTTTCTAAAAAATTATGTAAATATAAAATCAAAAGCTGATCCCAAACACTGTGATGAGATTGAAGAAGGCAAAGATTAGTGCTGAAAAATTGACGCGTTTAGTATAAAATGTGCTTGCAATGAAACCAATAAGGTTATCAGGACATGCAAAAGAACAACTTATTTTCAGAGGAACCACAGAGGAAGAAGTCGTCGAGACAATCAGGACTTCTTTGTGGCAAACAGCAGAACTGGGAAGGCTTGAAAGCAGAAAAAACTTTACCTTTGAAAAAGAGTGGAATAAGAAGTATTATAAAGTAAAGCAGGTCAGGCCGATCTTCGTTGAAGAGGACACGGAGATTGTTGTTGTAACAGTATATACCTATTTCTTTGAGAAGGAGGGATAAGGGTGAGAATAACATATGACTCTGAGGTTGATGCTCTGTACATCCGTTTCATAGAGACAACAGTAACAACCAAGCATGTTGCTGAAGGGATCGCAGTGGATTACGATGCCGAAGGTAAAATAGCAGGCATTGAGATATTAGATGCAGTGAAGCGTTTTGGGACAAAGGACGTGTTCAAGAAAGTTACACTCGAAGACCTCGCGTTACACGCTCAGTAATTTTAAATTCCCCCTCCGCGCTTCTGCTCTATTGCACTGTTTGAGTGCTTCAGCAAGACTCTGCCAAGCCGAGTTTTTAATAAATGATGAAATGGCAAGAAGCAAGACCTGACCCCAGTCATTGTTAACAATCTACAGGTATATAGTAAATAATGACTCGCCTGCGAAGGCGGAGCATCTGCTTGACAACATACAAAAGGCAATGACTTCCCTTGAAACAATGCCTGCACGGGGCAATCACCCGCCTGAGATGCAGCGATTGGGAATACTCGATTTCAGAGAAATATTTTTCAAACCATATCATATCATATATGAAATCAAGGGCAAAACCGTTTTCATCCACGCCGTGCTTGACGGCCGGCGCAACTGCGAAGAGCTATTGCAGCAGCGGATTCTGAGGGAATAAGACAAAGGACTTTGCAGAAAATTTAAAAGATGTCTCGATTACGGACTATTTAAGAACGCCCTCCAAAAACCGCTGCGGTGTTAATATCTTGATGCCCATGTATTCCTTTACGGCAAGGACTTCCTTATCCCCTGAAATAATAACATTTGCCTTTAATGCCACAGCGCACTCAATAAACTTATTATCATCGGGATCATTTCTTACAATCTTTAACTGTGATGTTTTTGTGGTAAACAGAATGTTAAACCCTTTTGAGAAAAGAGACAACAACTCTTCGAGTTCTTGTTCGTCCTTCAAGCCGATTCTGCCGAGGACATCAATATATTCATCAAGAATGGCACGAGACAGGCAAAGCGTTATTTTCTCTTTTCTCCACAAGTCTATAATCTTCTTTGGGTTGCCTCCGAAAAAAGATGAGACGAAGATATTTGTATCAATTACTACCTTCATCCCTGTTTTCGAGAGGCTTTTATCGCCTTATCTATGGCTGCTGGCGTTACGCCTTTTGATTTCAATTTTTTCCCGATTCTGTTCCACAGGTCATCAACATATGCGCCTATATCACGCTCTTTAATGCGTTCTTCTATCAACTCCCTGACAATTTCGCTCGTTGTTTTTCCCTCAAGCCTTGCAAGCCTTTTGAGCCTGTTTTTGACCTCGTCATCTATCCTTATGATCATCTGTGTTGACATATTTTTACCTCCGCTGCATAATTTGTATATATTGTATATCATATATATACAAGTGTCAAACAGACGGAATTTTATTGGAATGTTTCAGGGAATATTGCTTGACGGCCGTCGAAACTGTGAAGACCTATTACGGCAGAGGATTCTGAGGGTGTAAGGCAAAGGACTTTGTCGGAATTTTAAAAATAGAACCATCCCCTTTTTTCCTGGTATCCCCGTTCAGACTTAATTGTGAACATCGGGTGTCCCCTATTGGCGGCAATCTTATATTTTTCTATACCACTCTTCATCTACATCAATTTTTTTCAACAAGTTCGATTTTTAATCCGAGTTTTAATTCTTTTAATTTATCAGTTAACAGTTCGCCATCTATAAGATCGATAGGCGGAGCCCCATCTCTTGTTGCCTCTCTTATTGCATCACGTGTAAAGGTGCCTGTTGTGATGAAAAGGCCTTTATCTGCTCTGCCTTGCATAGCTCCCCTAAAGTCTCTAATTTGATAACATCTCCCCATCCCGCCCATATAAAACATTCATTTCCCAAAAACCTCAAAATCTGGACACATTATATATTACCCAGTTCATTACCCATTTTATTCATAAATCCGAAAATCCATGAACTCTTTTATACGTAAGAAATCTTTTTTATTGCTTGTGACAACGAAAGCGCCGATTCTCCTTGCTGAACATGCAATCAGGATATCGTTCTGGATTCTTGAGATATATTTTGCTTCAAATCCATATTTCTGCCCGAGCTTTGCCATTATTATTCCTGTTTTTCTCCAGTCCTCATTATTCGGAACGCAAAGCCTTCTAACACTTAAAAATGTGTTGTGCAATCTATCGACAAGTTTTATAGAATTAACGTCATGGCTGCCAGCGTACAATTCTGCAAGCACAACCATGCTCATATAAAGCACGGGTCTGGCGGACCCGGCAAATACAGGATGGGTCATTCCTTTATTGATAAAAGGAATGTATATTGAGGTGTCGCAAAGGGCTTTAAACGGATGCCCTGCCGTAGACATCTCTGATCTTGCCCTTGCCCTTTACTGCCGCAAGCGCTTTTTCGATTTTTTCATTTGCGATAACCATGTCTAATGCCCTGTTAACAGCCTCTGTGTCGGTTGCTGCACGGGTAATCTTTTTAACCATCTTGATCTTGGCAGGGTCAAGGATAAACTGCTTTCTAACTTTTTCTGTTGTCTGCATAGTTAATCACCTCCATGTGTATATTATATAATTATATACACATTAATCAATAGCCTCTTTAGAACAATCCGCATATTATGAAATTCTATCTAAAAACTTCATCGCATTATCCTCTTTAATTCCTCAAAAAATCCGGGGAATGATATGTCTACGCAGGATGGGTTATTGATGGTTGTTGTGCCTTCTGCAACAAGTGCAGCAATTGCAAGGGACATGGCTATTCTGTGGTCATGATAGCTTTCCACTACATTGCCTTTCAGAGATGCCTTGCCTTTAATTGCAATGCCGTCAGGATATTCTTCAAGCTCGACGCCTAATTTTTTCAGTTCCGTTGCCATAGCCTTAATTCTATCCGACTCCTTGACTCTTAACTCCTCTGCGCCTCTTATCTCGGTAACTCCATCTGCCTGTGTAGCGAGAACGCAGAGTATTGGGAATTCATCTATCAGAGAAGGCATAATATCAGCGCCTATTTTAACTGCCTTTAAACTGCCTGCACTTTTGCAATACATACCAGCAACAGGTTCTCCGGAGATATCCCTCATATTTTCAATTCTTACATCTCCGCCCATATTTTTTATCACATCGAGCAAACCTGTTCTTGTTGGATTTATACAGACGTTTCTGATTAAGATTTCTGAATCAGGGACGATCAATGCGCCTGCAATAAAAAATGCAGCAGATGAGAAATCAGATGGAATTGTTATATCAATTGGCTGCAATCCCTTGACCCTTGACCCTTCACCCTTTACCTTTATTGTAAGACCTTCAACCTCGATCTCCGCACCCATTGCCCTGAGCATCCTCTCTGTATGATCCCTGGATTTCTGCGGCTCTATGATAATGGTTGTGCCGTCTGCATATAGCCCTGCCAGTATCAGACATGACTTCACCTGTGCCGATGCCACTGGCATATTGTAATTTATTGCCTTAAGCCCTTTGCCTTTAATCGCCATTGGAAGGTATTTATCGCTGCTTCTTGCAGAGATATCCGCTCCCATTTCCTTCAATGGATTAATGACCCTTGCCATAGGCCTCTGCTTTAAAGAATCATCCCCGGTAAGAACAGAGAAGAATGGATTCCCTGAGAGTATCCCTGATATGAGTCTCGCAGTCGTTCCTGAATTGCCGCAGTCTATAACATCAAATGGCTCTCTTAAACCATATAGTCCTTTGCCATGAATAACAAGCTCATTGCCGGCTTTCTCTTCTATCTCGATTCCCATCATCCTGAATGCATTCATGGTGCTTATGGGATCTTCTGCCCTGAGGAAATTTTTGACAATGCTTTTGCCATCTGCAATGGAGGCAAACATAATTGCCCTGTGGGAAATGGATTTATCAGGTGGAGGGGTTATCTCGCCTTTTAAGGATTTTGCCTTTGTTAATTCTACGATTTCCATTCACTATTTCAGCTTTTTCCTTAATGTCTGTGCCCTTAAAAACTCCTCTTCGATCCCGGAGGCATTATTTTCCATGAGGCATTTTGTTATCTTATCGAGGTTTTCCCTGAAAACATCCATCATCTTTATGAGATTCTCTTTATTGAATATGGATATGTCCCTCCACATCTCTGGAGAACTGAGGGCAATCCTCGTTGTGTCTTTAAAACCCTTTCCAGCGTATCCTATATATTTTGAATCGATATCTCCGACTGTATTCACGATGGAGTAGGCAATAATATGCGGGAAGTGGCTTACTGCCGCATATATCTCATCATGAGTAAATGGGTCAATCACCTCTACTTTTGCACCGACTGCTCCCCATATCGATATAATTTTCTCTTTAGCCGGTTCGTCGGATTTTTCGGTAGGCGTAACGATACACCTTGCATTGTTGAATAGATCAGCCCTTGCATCATCAATGCCTGGTTTGTCACTGCCTGCTATGGGATGCGAGCCGATATAATGCGCCCTATCCGGCATTAATGACTCTAATTCATGGACGAGTCTGCCTTTTACGCTTCCCACGTCTGTTATGAGGGCGTCTTGCTTTAAAGTATCTTTTATCCTTTCGGCAATCTCTCTGAATGCACCGACAGGTGTTGAAAGGAGTATAAGGTCGGAATCTTCACAGGCCTTCCTCACATCAAGGCTGTAATCGTCTATTATCCCCCTTTCCTTTGCCCTTTTTAGATTATCCTCGCTCCTGCCAAAGCCAATTATAGTTTTGCATAAACCTTTTTCTCTTAATGCAAGGGCAAAAGATGCGCCAAGGAGGCCAACGCCGATGATGGATACTTTATTAAAAAATATATTTTTCTCACTATTCACTATTCACTATCCACTTTTCACTGTCTTTACATTTCCCTTCCAACTGCCTGTGCTATGGGCTTGAGCTCCTTCATAAGCTGCGCAAACATATCAGGCTTTAATGACTGTTCACCGTCTGAAAGCGCCTCTTCAGGATTTGAGTGAACCTCTATAATAAGCGCATCTGCGCCTGCTGCAACTGCTGCCTTTGCCATCGGCGCAACCAGATCCCATTTCCCGACGCCATGGCTCGGATCAACGACTACAGGGAGATGGGTCAGCTTCTTAAGTACAGGCACTGCGCTCAGATCGAGGGTATTCCTTGTTGCTGTCTCGAATGTCCTTATCCCTCTTTCGCACAGCATGACATCCTGGTTTCCCCTGGACATTATATATTCTGCGGACATAAGCCATTCCTTTATGGTTGCGGAAAGTCCGCGCTTAAGGAGTACGGGCTTGTCAACAGAGCCGACTTCGAGAAGCAGTCTGAAGTTCTGCATGTTCCTTGCGCCTATCTGGATGATGTCCGCATACTCAACGATTACATCCATATCCCTCGGATCCATTATTTCTGTAATGATGGGGAGCCCTGTCCTTTCCCTTGCCTCTGCGAGGTATCTCAGACCCTCCTCACCGAGTCCCTGGAATGAGTATGGAGACGTCCTCGGCTTATAAGCACCGCCTCTGAGGAATGTTGCCCCACCATCTTTCACCTTCTCTGCTATGTTCATGAGTATGGTCTTATTCTCCACGGCGCAAGGCCCTGCCATCACAGGAATCTTTTTGCCTCCGATAATATTTCCCCTCACATTTATCTCTGAATTTTCCTTCTTGAATTCACGGCTTGCGAGCTTGTAAGGCTTGAGAATCCTCACCACATTTTCAACGCCGGTCATTGCACGGATGGCATCTTCTTCCTCTTCCGTAACCTTTGATGTATCTCCAATTACGCCGATGATAGTTCTCTCTGTCCCTTGGGATACGGTTGCCTTCAGTCCTTTGCTCTCAAGCTTTTTAAGGACATGCCTTACATCCTCTTCAGGCGTATCCGGGCTCAGCACTATGATATCCATAACTTCCTCCTCTATTATTTAATTACTCAACGATTTTATGACTGTTTTTAATGCTTCAATGAAGCGCTTGTTTTCCTCGGGCAGTCCTATGGTAACCCTTATTTCCCTCGGCCCCACAGGTCTTACAATCACGCCCATTCTCAAAAGGGCGTCATACATGATCTTCGATTCCACATGCAGGGGCATGTATATAAAATTCGCCTCTGTAGGAACATACGTGATTCCCATGGAATCAAGCTCCCTATAGAGGAATTCCTTTCCTTGCCTATTAATTTCAACCGATTTTCTCAGGTGCTCGTCATCCGTTAATGCATTCATTGCTGCAAGTTGTGCCAGTGTATTTGCGTTAAAGGGATTCCTGATCTTGTTCATCTCTGCTGCTATATCTTTCCTGGCTATGCCGTAGCCTATTCTCAGCCCTGCAAGTCCATAAGCCTTTGAGAATGTCCTGAGAATAAGGATATCCCTTCCATCCATAAAATATTTAATGGTATCGGGATATTCGGAATCCGCCACATACTCGTAGTATGCCTCATCAATAATAACAAACACGCCATCGGGAACCTTATCCATAAACCTCTCGAATTCGTCCCTTTTATTTATTGTGCCTGTTGGATTGTTTGGGTTTGCGATAAAGACAATCTTTGTCTTCCCTGTAATCGCATCAGCCATTGCCGCCAGATCATGCCTGTAATCTGTAAGAGGTATCTCCAATGATTTAGCCCCAACAGAACTTGTCGCCATGGAATAGACAACAAACGACGGCGCTGCCATAATAGCCTCATCCCCAGGCCCCATAAATGTCCTGACAGCTATATCTATCAGCTCATTGGAGCCGTTGCCAAGAATTATCTCGTCCGTCCCTACACTTAGTTTTTCGGAAATGGCACTTTTCAGGTAATAACCTTCTCCGTCAGGATAACGGCTCAGCTCGCTGCCGTTGTGAAGGAAGTCCCGCAATGCCTTTAGTGCCTTTTGAGACGGGCCGAGAGGATTCTCGTTGGATGCAAGCTTTATGCTGTCCTTTATACCAAGTTCACGCTCAAGCTCCTTAACAGGCTTTCCGGGCACATACGGCTTTATCTTGGATACATACTCCAGAGGCATTATCTTATTTTTTGGCACAGCGCTATTCCCTTTCAGTTCTTTCATCGATAGGATATGAGCCAAGATGTTTTAAATAGAGGCATGTCTCTTTTATTCCTTCTACTGCCTTTCTAACCTTTTTGTCTTCTATATGACCTTCCATGTCAACAAAGAAGATATACTCCCATGCCCTCCTCTTTGAAGGCCTCGATTCTATTTTCGTGAGGTTTATCTTCGATTTTCTGAATGGAAGCAGCACATCATAAAGGGCCCCCGGCCTGTCCTTCACAGAAAACAGTATGGATGTCTTATCCTTACCTGATTTTGACGGGTAATCCTCTGATATCACCAGAAACCTTGTATAGTTGTTTTTATTGTCCTCTATATGTCTCTCCACAAACTGAAGGTCATAGACCCTTGCAGCAAGCTCGCTGGCAATAGCAGCGGCTTCTTCGTCCTGCGAAGCAATCTCTGCTGCCCTCGCAGTGCTCGTGGATTCGAGTATCGGGATGTTTGGCATACTTGCCTCAAGCCAAACCCTGCACTGGGCAGTAGCCTGTGGATGTGAATATATCTTTTTCACCTTTTCCCTTTCCCCGCTTTTTGACAGGAGGTTGTGCGAAACCTCCAGAAGCACTTCTGCTGATATCTTCAGGTCATAATCCATGAACATGTCGAGGGTATAGCTGACAACGCCTTCATTGGAGTTCTCGATGGGAACAACTCCATAATTCACCATCCCGCTCTCTGTCTCATCAAACACAGCCTTTATACTGTCAACAGGGATATATCTGGCGGAAGAACCAAAATGTCTCATTGCAGCAAGGTTGGTAAATGTCCCTTCAGGCCCAAGGTATGCCACTTTGAGGGGTTCTTCGAGGGAGAGCGATGCTGACATTATTTCCCTGAAAATGACCTTCAATGCATCGTTGGGGAACGGTCCCTTATTTAATTCAGTGATGCGCTCAAGGATTGCCCTCTCACGTTCAGGGGAGTAAAATTTGAGACTTGTCTTTCTCTTTATATTGGCTATATCTATGGCTATATTAGCCCTTTTATTTAAAAGCTCGAGTATCCCCGCATCGATTCCGTCTATCTCTTCCCTGAGTTTTTCGAGGCTGGCGTTTATCTCTTTGTTCTCGGACATAGTTTTTAATGATACAGCAATATATGCTGATTTTTCAATGCTTAAAGCCTGTGGAGCCTTATAATATTCGGCTTGCCTAAAAATGGAGAGCTTGCGACGAATACAATGCTGTCGCCTTTTTTGACCAATTTTTCTTTTACGAGGGATTTTTCTATCTCTGACATAAACTTCTCATCGAGGATTTCCATATCGCTGCGCCTTATCAATTTCGCAGATGTCCCCCAATAAAGCGAAATTCTCCTCAAAACCGTTTCATCTGGAGTAAAGGCTATTACTGGCACATCCGGCCTGAGTTTTGAGATTAATTTTGCGGTAAATCCAGAACCGGTAAAAACAACAATCGCCTTTGCACCGATATCGTGTGCAGCTTCGCACGCACTATCGGCAATAGCCTCAGGAAACGTATTTCCTATCTCATATGGAGACACAGCCCTGCGTGTGAAACTTGCCTCTGTGTATCTTATTATCATATCCATCATCCTAACAGACTCAACAGGATATTTACCGACCGTTGTTTCTGCAGAAAGCATCAATGCATCCGTGCCATCCAGGACGGCATTTGCAACATCCGTTGCCTCAGCCCTTGTGGGCCGTGTATGCTGCGTCATAGACTCAAGCATCTGCGTGGCTGTTATGACAAGTTTACCCTTTTTGTTTGCGAGGTCTATGAGCATCTTCTGGATCATGGGGACCTTCTCTGTGGGCATTTCCACGCCGAGGTCACCCCTCGCAACCATGATACCGTCAACCATGTCCATAATCTCGTTGATATTATCCAGAGCCTCCGGTTTTTCTATCTTGGCTATTATGGGTGGCAGCTTTACTCCCTTCCTTTTTGCCCAATCCAGTACAAGCTTTATATCCTCTGCCGTTCTCACAAATGATATCGCAACATAATCAACACCCATTTTGAGTCCGAATTCGAGGTCTCTCCTGTCCTTTTCTGTAAATGCAGGCAGTGTTGTCTTTGAAGTAGGCAGATTAACGCCCTTTCTCGATTTTAGAACTCCTCCCTCCAAAACCTTTGCAGTTAGGGCATCCTTTGTCCTGCCTGTCACACCGAGCTTTATGAGTCCGTCATCTATGAGTATCCTGTCGCCGGCTTTCACATCCTTTAACAAGGCGGAATAAGTAATGAACAAATTCTTTTTATCGCTTATTTCCTTTCCCGGATGAAGAAAGACATCATCTCCTGTTTTCAGAGTCGCGCTTCCGCCCTCCATATCGCTCAGCCTTATCTTTATGCCCTGCAAATCCTGAAGGATAGATACTATCCTGTTCTGTTTTGACGATTCTTCACGGACAATGGATGCAACTTTTTGATGGGTTTCATGATCTCCGTGGGAAAAGTTCAAGCGGGCGACATCCATGCCGCTTTTAATCAATTCGCTAATTACCTTCCTGCTGCCGGATGCAGGGCCTATTGTGCAGACGATCTTTGCTTTACGCATGTCATCACTCCGAGAGGATTTTCTACTCTTCTTCTCCTATCCATTCATCTCTTGCAATGCCCGCCTGCTTAAGGATTTTTATTAAAAGATCAATTCCGATGGCCTTCTTATGAGGATTGGGAATAGTAAGTCTTAAAGTGTCCTTAACCATGTATAGATGCTTGCCACCGCTAAACGGGCCTTTAAACCCAAATTCTCTGAGTCTTTTTATAAGTTCATCATGAGAGACAGGCTTCAGTTTAGACATCTATGAAAGGGCTTCTTCAGGCATTTCTTTTATTTCGACTTCTCCTAAAGGCGGGATTGGAAGTCCCTTTTTAATACTTAGAAGTATCCATCCCTCTATAACTTCTTTAAGATTATTTCTGCATTCCTCGAGGGTTTTCCCGGAAGCCCAAACGCCTCTCAGTTCTTCTATTTCTCCGTAATACGGCTCCTCATCGTCTATAATCTCATAACGAGCCCTTTTTAAAGCCTCTTCAATGTATTCTGTTAGCATGCAAAACCTCCAGCCAACTTACTTTAAATACAGTATATCACAAAAAAGCATACGCCTCATTCTACCTTCTCACACTTATATGCCTCTGCCAGTTTTCGCCCCTTTCTTTGAAGTCAGACCTGTAATGAGCACCGACACTGCCTTTCCTCTCCAATGCTGTCCCGGTTATCAAAAATCCCACGGTAAGCATGTTCTTTAACTCAAGCCCGCGCCTCGTATTAAAATCCATTTCGAGTATATGCTTCCACTCCGATAATTTCTCCATTGCTTCATTAAGAGAAACGCCGCACCTTATTATCCCGACCTTTTCCCACATGAGTCTTCTGAGCGATGTCCTCACCTCTTCCAGATCAAAATCAGGCGCGGATATATCAGAGGTTTTTCTTTCTTGACCCTTGACCTTTGGCCCTTGACCTCCTTGCTGCGCAGCGGCAACTCCTGCCCTGTACCCATACACAAGCCCTTCAAGGAGGCTGTTGCTTGCAAGCCTGTTTGCGCCGTGAACGCCTGTGCATGCAACCTCTCCTGCTGCATACAAGCCATCTATATTCGTTGCACCATTGAGGTCTGTCCTTACTCCCCCCATCATGTAATGAGCTGCAGGCGATACAGGTATCAATTCCCTTGTTATGTTCAGGTCATACTGAAGGCATGTGGAATAAATCCTCGGAAATCTTTTCTTAACAAATTCCGAATCCCGATGCGTGAGATCAAGATATACATTGCTGCTGTTTGTCCTCACCATCTCCGATATAATCGCCCTTGAGACTACATCCCTCGGTGCAAGCTCTGCATCAGGATGATAGTTCTTCATAAACGGCTCTTTAAATATATTTCTCAGAATTGCTCCTTCTCCCCTCATTGCCTCGCTCAATAGAAACTGCGGGGCAGCCGGTGCAAAGAGCACGGTGGGATGAAACTGCACAAACTCCATATCCTCGAGAATAGCTCCTGCCCTGTACGCAATGGCCATGCCGTCACCGGTCGCAACAGCAGGATTTGTTGTCCTCGAAAACACCTGCCCTGCGCCGCCTGTTGCCAGCAATGTTGCCTTCGCATGAACAGCAATAATATCGCCGTCTTTTAACGCATATACCCCGAGACATCTTTCATCTTCAACAATGAGGTCGATTGACGTGCAAAATTGAAGTCTCTGTATATTTTTGAATGTTTTGACCTTATTTATGAGCACCCTTTCCAGTTCCTTGCCTGTTGAGTCTCCGTGGGCATGGAGTATCCTCCTCCTTGAATGGGCTGCCTCTATGGTAAAGGAAAGCTTTGTCCCTTCCTTGTCGAACTCCGCGCCCCACTCTATAAGCTCAAGGATCCTTGCAGGCCCTTCTTCCACGAGCACCTTCACTGCATTTTCCCTGCAGAGGCCGTCGCCTGCCTTTATGGTGTCTTCGAAGTGAATGCCTACTTCGTCTTCATCGCTTAATGCAACTGCTACCCCTCCCTGTGCATACTCTGTGCTGCTTTCTGTGGGGATGTCTTTAGTGACAACAGTAACCCTGCCGTGCCGAGCAAGCTCTATAGCTGCCCTGAGCCCTGCAACGCCGCTGCCGATGACAAGGAAATCTGTATCGATGGTTTGCATTTTATCGCCTGCCTGCTCCTTTTAATTACATCTTCTTATGACACCGTGCACAAAATTCTGCCTTATTTGAAGCAAATGCCTTTTCGCCGTCATGGCATTTGCCGCAGTATTTCCCCTTAATGATCTCAGCCATCTTCATTTTTTGCATATCCCTTTTTCATCATGAACGGGTCGGGATGGCAGTCGCTGCACTTAAAACCTTTCTGAGCATGGATGCCGCCGTCGAAAACAACCGTGCTTATCCCTGTCTTCCATTCCAGAACCCTTCCAATTGGAACCGCCGTAGCAACACCAACAAGAAAAAACATTATCAGCACTATAGTCAAAATCCGGCCTGCCAAAATCTTCATCTCTCCCCTCCGCAATATATGTGTAATGTTATTATTTTCCGTAAAAGCAGATGTGATAATTTATCATAGAACATTAAGGAATTAAAGTGCATCTTGACTACGCCTTACAGGTTTAAATAAAATCCATGAAATTTTATCGGAGGAGGATTTTAAGATGTCAGAGGAAAAACTCGAAGAATCCCTGAAAGGATATAAAGAAAAGATCAGTCCGGTTGTAAAAGCCACATTATCGTGGGATAGAGATCTTATATTTGTAGGCAGAACCAATGAGGGATATGAGATAGAGTTCGATGCCCATGTGCAGTGGGGATGCAAACCAACAGACGCATTACTCCTGAGCCTTGCAGGGTGCATGGGAATCGATGTGGTGATGTTCCTTCAAAAGATGAGGGCAGAAATAGCCAATTTTAAGATGGACATTATTGGAGAGAGAAATCCAACCCCTCCACAATATTTCAAGGCAGTTGAGATGATATTAAACATTGCAGGGAAAAACTTAGACCACAAAAAGGTTGAGCGTGCAATATCGCTTTCCCACGAAAAGTACTGCTCTGTTTATAACTCTCTGAGGAAGGATATGGATGTAAAGGTGAAATACATCCTCGAAGAAAAAGAGCCGGCAAAAGAGATAAGCGATTGATGCTCTCAGGAATTATTGCATCAACACAAATAGAAGCTGATTTAGTCATAAAACAGCTTTCAGAAAAAGAAGAGATCTCTATACAGGGAAAGTACTTCTATAAAGGTTCGTTAGGTAAAAATATTCATGCAGTTATTTGCATATGCAGTATAGGCAAGGCTAATGCCGCTCACGGGACAGCACTCCTAATAGAAAAATTCAAGCCCGATTTTGTGTGGAACATCGGCATTGCAGGCGCATATCCGTCATCAGGATTAAAAATCGGAGATGTAGTCATTGCGAAAAAAGAGATTTACGGCGACGAAGGATTAATGGCGAAGAATGGCTTTTTCACCATAAAAGAGATTCTCGGATATACTGAAAACGATTTTCCCATGTTCGTTCCAGAAAAATTGAGTAACTCCATGGTAAAGGGTAACTTTGTTACTGTGTCAACATGCACTGGCACATTGGAAAAGGGGAAAGAGATAGAAAAAAGATTCAATGCAATTTGCGAAAATATGGAAGGTGCTGCAATCGCCAATATATGTGCATTATCAGGTATTCCTGTGGCAGAGATAAGAGGTATAAGCAATATTATCGAGGATAGGACAGCAGAGCCGCTCAATAAAGCAACCATTATCAAAGCAGCGGGGAATGCGCAGAGATTTTTGTTAGAACATATAGAACAAGGCGGTGCATGATATTGAAGCGACTTGGACAGCCCTTAATAAACCTTATTTTGATTTATACAACGCCATCACATCATCCCTTGTTACTACGGATTCAATGAGTTTGTAATCGGCCTTAATATCTTTCAGTGCCTCGGCTATGTTTTCGTATCCGCCTTCCTGCCTGTCAACAAGGGCAATTACCTTAACAATCTCAAGCCCTGCCTCCTTTGCCCTTGTTATTGCCTCAATCGTTGATTTGCCTGTGGTAATTACATCGTCAACAATAACAATTCCATCCCCTGCCTTTACATCGCCTTCTATCCACTGCATTGTTCCGTGGGACTTTGCACTCTTTCTGACGACAAATGCCTCGATTGGTTTTTCTTTGAGATATGACGTATAGGCAACAGCATCCGCTATCGGGTCTGCACCGAGGGTGAGGCCTCCGATGCCTTTAACTTTCATGTCTTTTATCATATCAAATACGATATTGCCTATGAGATACATCCCCTCGGGATTAAGCGTTACCATCTTGCAGTTGAAATAATAATTGCTCATGCGACCCGAAACCAGCTTGAATATCGGTTCTTCGCTGTATTTAAATGCCCTTTCGTAAATTAATCGTATAAGTCTGTCCCTCATAAAACCTCCTGTCGAATTCAGGCATTATTATAACATCTTCGCATATCCGTTGACTTACAGAAAGAAAACCGATTATTGTAAACACATGAAGCTCATACTCTTCGATATTGACGGCACTCTCATCGATTCAGGAGGTGCAGGAACACGCTCTTTAGACCTTGCATTCAAGGAACTTTTTTCTATTGACAATGCCTTCGAAGGCATCAGCATGGCAGGAAAGACGGATATCCAGATAATGAAGGAGGGCATTGCCAAACACAATCTGCCGTCAGAAAACGGAATACTTTCCGAGATTATCAATACATACATAAAAAATCTCGTCATAGAGATAAATAATGACAAAAAGCATGTCAAACCCGGCATTAAAGAGGCTTTAAAAATGCTTACATCCGGAAATGGCAATTACCAACTCGGACTTCTTACAGGAAATATCGAACAGGGGGCGCGGATAAAGCTCGATCCTTTCGGATTGAACAGCTATTTCCCTTCAGGCGCATTCGGCAATGATGACGAGGACAGAAATAAACTGCTCCCAATCGCATTAGAAAGGTTTAAAGGCATTTCCGGTAAAGAAATAAATTTCAACGACTGCATAATAGTCGGCGATACGCCACGGGATGTCCATTGTGCAAAGCCATACGGTGCATCCTGCATTGCAGTTGCCACCGGGCCTTATTCTGTCAGCAGCCTTGTGGAAGCCGGCGCAGATTTGGTAATGAAAGACCTTTCAGATACAGATGCCTTTTTAAAGGCAATAAAGGGGGTATAGCATGGCAAAGATAATGGAAGGAAAGAGACTTGCAGAGGAGATAAAAAGCAATGTAAAGCAGAAAGTCGAGATGCTCGACGGCATGGGCATTGATGTAGGACTCGCATTAATGCTCGTAGGGGATAACCTATCATCAAAGCAATATCTTTCTGCCATCTTAAAGGCATGCAAAAGCACAGGCATAACACCTTACGAATACAGGTTTCCAGAATCGGTCAGCATGAACGAACTATTAAATTCTGTACATGCTATAAATAACGATGAACGCATTCACGGGCTGCTCGTGTTCTTTCCCCTTCCGAGAAGGATAAACAGCAGGAAAATCGTAAACTCAATACTTCCTGAAAAGGATGTTGACGGCCTCGGCTCAATTCCAATAGGAAAGTTTGCTGCTGAGGAATCAACGCTCCAGCTTTGCTCAAAACAGTACGATCCAGCAATAACACAACATCTGGGTTTCTTGCCGTGCACGCCATTTGGTGTAATAAGGCTGCTTGAATATTATAATGTGGAAATAAAAGGAAAGCATGCCGTTGTAATAGGAAAGAGCCTCGCGGTGGGAAAACCCCTGTCCCTCATGCTTTTGACAAAAGAGGCAACTGTCACTGTCTGCCACAGGGAGACAAAGAATCTTGCAGAGATGACGCGGCAGGCAGATATTTTATGCGTTGCTGCAGGAAGGCCGAATCTCATCACTGGTGACATGGTAAAAGACGGCGTCGTTGTTGTTGATATAGGAATAAATGTCCTCGAAAACAGCCGCGTGGTTGGTGATATAGATTTCGATAGCGTATCGAAAAAGGCGTCCCTGATTACGCCTGTGCCCGGCGGTGTAGGACCTGTAACTATCGCAATGCTTCTTGAGAATACCGTAAAATCGGCAAAGGCAAGGATTTAAATTAAGGAGTGTTACTCAGGGGCCTGGCTGTTACTCTTTTTTCTTCGATAGTCTTCTGTTCATCTTTTTCGTCTGTTGTCGAGTCCTTTTTTAATCGCCGCTGTCTCTTTTCTTCCTGTTTTTTTGCCTCAATAATTCCTTTTTTCTCTTCTCGCTCTTATATGCTCCGGCTCTTGCCAAGGGTCCTCCTCTCAGTGAAATTCGTCTTTATGCTTGTCTAAGCTTTGTTATACTTTATCGCTATGTCATACTCGATACTTGCATGGTCAGGAGAATGAGTATCGGTTTTTCCACGACAAACAAGAGCCCCTTTTTTCACCCTCTTATGGGTTTTAACCATGTCGTCAACTACAGATGTCAGGTCAAAACCGCCCCCATCACAGCCTTTTATCACACAATCCATCTTAAAATAGGCATAAGAGGCAGGAAAGATATTTACAGTACGCAGCATAAGAACCGGATTTGGTCCCTTTTGATAATAGGTCATATGGATTACAATGTCTAAAACCTGAGGGAACCGTTCTGAAACAAGACCGGCAGCAGACCTGCTCTGCCTTTTTAATGCCATCTTTGCAGCATAATTATTTCTATTAGTCATTATCTCCTCTAAAATAAAATCCCCCTGCAGTGCAGTAGCAAGGGGGATATTGTCAATTACAGCTTCACTACATTGATCGCCTTGGGGCCTTTCGGTCCCTTTTCAGTATCAAAGCTGACTGAGTCACCCTCGGCAAGGGACTTGAATCCATTGCTCTGGATGGAAGAATAGTGGACAAAGACATCACTGCCGTCTTCGCTTGTTATAAAGCCAAAACCCTTGGATTCATTGAACCACTTCACTGTTCCATTAGCCATTTCTTTTACCTCCTTACTTACAAACTAAAGCCCCAGAAACTGTTACCTTAATAAAAAAGGCCACAAAGCTAAAAGTCTTTGTGGCCTTACCAGTTCAAAAACTTCTGAAACTCCGTATTTATATGGCACATTCGCCTACAAAAAAATCAACCTGCCATTAAATAAAAATTAAACAAAGATTAAGGCAGCGGCTGGATATTCTGAATTGCGTCTTTGACGATTTCTCTCACATTTGAATCAGCATCGTTTCCGGCAATTAAAAGAAAAGGAAGTGCATCCTGATGTTTTATAATGTCAAGAAGATTTGCCCCGTCGCCCCGGACAGTCGGATTTTCATCCTTCAGGAGTTCCGCAATATCTGGAATCATCCTTATGAGCGGCTCTGGCTTAAGCTTTATCAACTCCTCCACGAGGGCAGTAGCCCCAAGCCTCACACGCACTCTTTTATCCTTCATCATATCGATTATCATTGGGAAAAGGCTTTCATCATGCCTGAACATATCGATGATGTTCTCAAGAAACCCTTTTTCCATGTAATCCAGAACCATTGCCTTTAATTCATTATCCATGCCAGTCGTACCTTCTCCTCTTCCTGTGGAAGATATACTTCTCCGCCGAAAGCGCAGCAATACACCCATGCGCTGCTGCAACCACAACCTGCCTCACCTCCGTACATGTCACATCCCCTGCACTGAACACACCCGGGATATTTGTCTCCATCATCTTGTTTGTGGACACGCACTCCTCCTCCGAGACCTCTACTGCACCCTGAAGAAAATCGATTACAGGCTTGCTTCCATGAAGATAGACAAATACTCCTGAAAGCTCGATAGCTCTTTCACTTCCTTCTGCATCTTTCAGCCTTATCCTCTCAACAAGCTCATCTCCTTCTATTGATGTTACCGTGTTGCCTAAAATAACTTTTAAATTCGGAATCTTTAATGCAGGATAGTCGTCATCCACCTTCAATTTCTTAGACGGCGATATGAGATAAACCGTCTCTGCGAACTTCGACAAATACGCTGCCTCCTTGGCGGCCTCTTCGGAATCGCCTAAAACGCATACGGTCTTACCCTTAAAAAATGCGGCATCGCAGACAGCGCAGTAGCTTACGCCCCTGCCAAGAAAATCAGCCTCGCCTTTAATAGTAGGCTTCCTTCCCATAGAACCTGTAGCAATAATAACGGTCTTCCCTTCATACGTTTTATCCATTGTAAAGACCTGTTTTGTCTCTCCTTCAAGCGAAACGCCTATGACCTGCGCCTCAACATACTCTGCACCGAAATCAATGGCCTGCTTTCTAAATATGCCAAGAAGTTCCTTGCCTGTCACAGGCCTTTCGAGGCCCGGATAATTCTCTATCAGGCTTGCAAATGCAAGTGCGCCTGCAGTTGCAGATTTATCAATAACAACTGTCTTAAGCTTTGCCCTCGATGCATACTGGGCAGCGCTAAGGCCACCAGGGCCGCCGCCGATTATAATTACATCATATAACTCCGACATAAGACCTCCTAAAAAAATTCCTTTATTAGATTATAATACGTATCCCTCTGCGCAGCCTTGAATCCTGCGCTTTTTATTGCCTGTATTATGTCCTCTTTCGATACACGGTAACTCACGCCTGCTGCCCTGACAACATTCTCCTCTATCATTGTAGAGCCGAAATCATTGGCTCCAAATCTCAATGCAACCTGTGCAAGCTTCAGTCCCTGCGTAACCCATGATGCCTGAATGTTTCTCACATTATCGAGATATATCCTCGATAGCGAAAGCACTCTTAAATAATCCACAGCAGTAGCTCCCCATGCCTCTGCTGACTTCTGAGCTAATTCCGTATTCCTCGGCTGAAAAGACCACGGGATAAATGCGGTAAAGCCTCCTGTTTTGTCCTGAAGAGTCCTTATTGCATCGAGGTGCTCGATTATATCTTCAGGTTCTTCAACGCTGCCGAACATCATGGTCGCTGTTGTCCTCATCCCTATTTTATGGGCTTCTTCCATGACATTCAGCCATTGAGATGATCTCATCTTTTTCGGGCTTAAGACTTCTCGCACTCTGTCTGAAAGTATCTCTGCTCCGCCTCCCGGTATCGAATCCAGCCCTGCCTGTCTCAATATCAGCAAGGTCTCCCTTACTGTAATGTCATGCCTTTCTGCAAGGTAGTTTACTTCTGGTGGTGAGAAACCGTGTATGTTTATAGAATACCTGTCCTTAATGGATTTCAGGAGATTAGTATAGTAATCCAATCCAAGCTCAGGATGTATCCCCCCCTGAAGGAGTATCTGCGTGCCGCCGAGGGAAATGGTCTCGTCTATCTTTCTAAATATCTCATCCTTATCTAAAAGATATGCATCAGGGCTTTCCACATCACGGTAAAAAGCGCAGAACCTGCATTTATTGATGCAGACGTTTGTGTAATTGATATTCCTGTCGACAATGAATGTGACAATACCATCGGGATGGAGATTTTTCCTGATATTGTCAGCACGCTCTCCAAGCCCAAGAAGGTCGGAGTTTTTTAGAAGATTTAATGCAGTATTTTTATCTATTCTGTCCATATCGCATTATAAAACGCATCCCTTTGCACAGGGATCTTACCTGCCTTTTTTATAAGATGTATCAACTCTTCCCTCGTCATTCCCTCTTCGGTCATTGCTCCTGCCGAATGTGTTATCTTTTCCTCTATGATTGTCCCGTCAATGTCGTCTGCACCAAATAAAAGGGCAACCTGAGAGACCTTTTCGCCAAGCATTATCCAGTAAGCCTTGATATGATCGAAGTTATCGAGCACAAGCCTGCTTACTGCAATGGTCTTTAAGTCGTCTATTCCCGAAGAATAAAATCCGCCTATTTCTGTATTTTTCGGATGATATGCAAGAGGGATAAATGCCTGAAAGCCTCCTGTCCTGTCCTGCAAGTTCCTGAGCTTCAAAAGATGGTCAATTCTGTCCCCGATGCTTTCGAGATGGCCGTAAAGCATTGTTGCATTAGTCTTTATTCCAACCCTGTGTGCAATCTCCATTACCTTAAGCCATCTGTCACCGGAGATCTTTTCGGGACAGAGCTTGTTTCTTATGCCTTCTGCGAATATCTCTGCGCCGCCGCCCGGCATGAGATCAAGGCCGCTTTTTTTAAGTTCCACCAAGGTTTCTTCAAGGCCTAAACCACTTAGCTTTGACATATAATCAATCTCAACTGCTGTAAATGCCTTAATAGCAATGAATGGGAATTCCTTTTTTATTGTTAAAAGCATATTCAGATAATACTCAAAAGGCCAATCTGGATGAAGACCGCCCACAATGTGGACTTCCGAAAAACCGTGACCCTTAACCCTTGACCTTTGACCTTTTCTTAACTTTTTTATAATCTCTTCAACTGTCAATTCATAAGCGCCTTCTTCGCCCTTTGAGCGGCTGAAGGCGCAGAATTTACACCTGTTGACACAGATATTGGTTGGATTGATATGCCTGTTTACTATGAAATATGCATTTTTACCGTTCTTCTTTTCTGCTACATGGGATGCAAGCCTGCCAATGTCGAAGATGTCATCGCTTTGAAATAATGCAATGGCATCTTCCTTTGTCAGCCTCTGTCCTGAAAGGACTTTATTCCTTATGGAATCGAGCATTTATCATTATAAAACAAAGATGCTAAAATGTTAAAATATTTGGATGTCAAACCGTGAATTAATAATCGAAGGAGCTCGACAGAATAACCTCAAAAACATCTCCCTCAGGCTGCCGCACAACAAAGTCATTGCGATCACTGGTGTTTCGGGCTCTGGAAAATCTTCCCTTGCATTTGACACCATCTTTGCTGAAGGCCAGTGGAGATTCATAGAATCGCTGTCAACCTATGCACGTCTTTTCCTTGAAAAACTCGACAGGCCCGATGTTGATGCAATCCATAATATCAGACCTGCCATTGCCCTTGAGCAGAAAAACCCTGTAAAAGGCTCCCGCTCCACTGTCGGGACATTAACAGAGATTTATGATCTGTTAAGAGTTTTATATTCGAGAGTCGCCATTCCCCACTGTCCAAATTGCGGCAAAGAGATAAGGAAATGGGACCCGTCACAGATAGTCTCTGAGCTTTTGGAAAAATATCGGGATGGAAAAGCGGTTATCTTATTCGAGACGGGGGAATCCATGGAAGGCCTCAAACAGAGGGGGTTTCATAGGGTGTGGATAGACGGAGAAGTCAGAGACATTGATAATTTCAAATTTCAAATTTCAAATTTCAAATTCGTGGAGGTCGTCCTTGATCGGCTTGTTATAAGAGACGAGCCGCGTTTGTCTGACTCCATAGAGATGGCATGGAAAGAGGGTAAAGAGAGGCTGAAAATAGTCATATTTAAAGAAGCAGGTAAAGAGGTATTAAATTTTTCTTCTAAAAATTCCTGCGACGACTGCAATATAGAACTGCCTGAGCCGACTCCGATACTCTTTTCCTTCAACCATCCTGTATGCGCATGCCCTGAATGCAAGGGGTTCGGAAATGTCCTCATTTATGACGAGGATATTATAGTGCCGGACAAATATGTATCGCTGTCTGAAGGCGCCATCGAAATGTGGGAAAAGCCTATGGCCAGATGGTGGAAAGACCAGATGATAAAAGGGGCTAAGAAAAGCGGCATAGATGTAAACAAGCCCTACAGCGAACTGACAAAGGAAGAAAAAGACACTATCTTTAGGGGGAACCAGCACTTTTACGGCATCAATGACTTCTTTGAAGAACTGGAGAGCAAGAGATACAAGCTCCATGTGAGGGTATTTCTGAGCAGATATAGAAGTCCGGTAACATGTCCGAAATGCAAGGGCAGAAGGCTCTGCGAAAATGCCCTC
The DNA here is from genome assembly GCF_036745535.1 of Dissulfurispira sp. NCBI lineage: Bacteria > Pseudomonadati > Nitrospirota > Thermodesulfovibrionia > Thermodesulfovibrionales > Dissulfurispiraceae > Dissulfurispira > Dissulfurispira sp. The sequence goes on along the minus strand of NZ_DAIOFX010000004.1, from coordinate 16,777 downwards.
GCATACAGGATAGACGGCACCGACATAGCTGAACTCTCCAATATGTCTGTATCCAGGATTCTACAATGGTTTAAGACACTTCAACTATCGCCCATGCAAAAGGAAATTTCGAAAGAGGCTGTGAGGCAGATTATCATAAAGCTCCAGTTCCTTGAAAGGGTCGGTCTTGATTATCTCACGCTGAGCAGACAGGCAAAGACCCTGTCAGGCGGTGAATACCAGAGGGTAAATCTATCCAACCAGTTGGCGTCTGCACTTACAGGGACCCTATATGTCCTTGACGAGCCGACCATTGGGCTCCATCCGAGGGATACGAGGAGGATTGCGGAGATAATGCGGGAGCTGTCTTCCCTCGGCAATACCATAATCGTTGTGGAACACGACAGGGACATTATATCTCTTAGCGACTGGGTTGTGGAGATGGGGCCTGGAGGAGGACACATGGGAGGCGAGGTCGTATTTTCAGGACCAATGGAAGAATTTTTAAAAACCGATACGCTTACTGCTAAATATATAAAGGGCATCGCCGATCAACAGGCAGCATCCATGAAACATAAAACTAAAGATTTCAGGCCGCGAACCATTGATTATTTAACACTGCACGGTGCGTCAGGGAACAACCTCAAAAATGTAACCCTGAAAATTCCCCTCGAAACCCTCACTGTTGTTACAGGGGTATCAGGCTCTGGAAAGAGCAGTCTTATTGTCGAGACCCTGTACCTTGCCATGGCAAGACATTTCAGGATTGAGTCTGAGCATCCGCTGCCATATAGAAGTATCAGTGGACTTAAAAAGATCAAAGGGGTCAGGCTCATCGACCAGTCACCCATCGGTAAGACCCCGAGATCGAATCCATTGACATACCTCAAGATGTTCGATCCCATTAGAAAGCTTTTTGCGCAGCAGATGGAGGCAAGGGCACACGGTTATGCCCCCGGCTTTTTCTCGTTCAATGTCCCTGGCGGGAGATGCGAGACATGCAAGGGAGAAGGTTATCAAAAAATGGAAATGTATTTCTTTGAGGATATATTTGTAAGGTGCGAGGATTGCAAAGGAAGGAGATACAAAGAAGAGGCGCTAAGGGTCACCTATAAAGGCAAAAATATAAGCGATATACTCGAGATGACAGTGGACGAGGCATTCGACTTCTTTTCAGGAGTATCCGAAATAAGTTCAAAACTCGCATTAATGAAAGACATCGGTCTCGGCTATCTCAGGCTCGGACAGCCTGCCACAACCCTTTCAGGCGGAGAGGCACAGAGATTGAAGATATGTGCAGAATTGGGCGAAAGAAGGACAAAAAATACGCTTTACATACTCGATGAGCCGACCGTAGGTCTACATCACAATGATGTTTTGAAGTTCATGAAGATTATAAGAAAGCTGATTGAATCGGGGAACACAGTGGTCATCATCGAGCACAATCTCGATGTGATAAGTCAGGCTGACTGGGTTATAGACCTTGGACCCGAGGGTGGCGATAAAGGCGGGAATATACTATTTGAGGGCACCACTGAAGAATTGAAGAGGGCAGAAGGTTCATACACCGGACAATACTTAAAGGAATATTATTAACCTTGATATTAACCCTGGCAAGATTTGCTGCACAGTGTTAAATTTTTTTTATAAAGTGGTTTTCCTTAATAATTCTTATCATTTTAATGACACTTATCTCCTGCGCTCCTGTCCTGAGGCAGGAAATCATTGAGAAAGCCACAGTGGATGTACAATTCTCCAGCATCAGGCAACATCCAGACCTTTACAGAGGAAAGGTTTTCATTCTCGGCGGATTAATTGTTAGCACAAAACTCACAGAAAGAGGCTCTCTTATTGAGGCAGTTTACATCTCTGCAGATACAAGAGGCTACTTAAAGGACGTCAGGCCCACAAATGGCAGGTTCATGGCAATCTATCCAAAGGATAGAGGAATCTTGGATCCCCTTATTTACAAGGAGGGCAGGGAGGTAACCATTGCAGGAGAATTTATAGAAACACAAACCGGCAGGATAGGCGACATGGAGTACGCCTATCCTGTTTTTGAGATTAAAGATCTCTATTTATGGGAAGAGAAAAAGGCCTATTATTTGACCCCGCCATATCCGCCTTATTATTATCCTTATCAGTATCCCTATCCATCCCCTTACCCCTACTGGTATAACCCATGGTAGAGGGATTATTATCCTCCGCCTCCATTGTGGTATGTACCGCCTAAAAGATGAATATTACAGAGGAGCAGAATGGATGAGTTTAACAAGAAATTCATCGCTGATTGGAAACCACTGTCCATTATTAAACCCGAAATACAGATGCTCATGACCGTCCCCTCCGGCTACAACCTTAATCCCAACAACAATGCGGCCATCGGGAGTGGGCAGCCTTCTCATCTGTCCATTCTGAAAGAGTCTGTTTAATTCTTTATTTAAAAGCGAAAGCACCTCGGCTTCTATATTAGTTGTCGTGCCCTTTGCATACTTTGATGCTTCCTTTTTAATCTGCTGCATCTTGGCATACAGCGTCTCGCTGACAGAAATATTCGGATAAACATCCAAAAATGCCTTATGGACAGTCATGCCGTTGGCCTTTTCTTCGAATATGTGATGTAAGGTCAATCCTCCCAAATAAACTATCTTTTCATACCTGTCCACAACGATGTTTTCTTCAGCGATTTTCTTAGTGGTGTCTTCCTGCCTTATTATTTCGGTCTTATTATCCGCCTGTTCCACCGTGATTTTGACATGCTGATCTTCAACCTTCCCTGCCTCATGCGGCTCTTCCATTTTTAGTCTTACATGTCCTTCTTGCAAATGCCTCTTTTCAACAACATATTCCTCCTGCTCTTTTTCAGAGATATTATCCGTGGATGTTACTTCTCCGGACTCCTTTGCGGCCTTTTTATCGGCAAGGAAAAAGGATGCGAATATAACAAATGCCAGCAATCCGGCCGCTACAATCAACCATTCAAGCCTGTATTCTCCCCATCTGGTCACGTTGCAATTATATCAAAATTTTCAATTAAACAATTAAAAATATAATCGAAAAAAGCCTTATCTATAAAAAATCCGATTTCGATGCATAAAATTTTTTCCGGGAGATTTAACTCCTTTAGTTTCACCATATCTTTCTCTGTTGTAATCAAGAAGTCACAAGTTAGATATTTGCACTGTTTTTTCAAATAATCCATATCGGTTTTTGTATATTTATAATGGTCTCTGTATGCCCTGAATCCCCTTGCCTCTTCTGCAACGGATAAAACCGTTTGCCTAAATGAATCCGGATTTGCTATGCCGCAGAAGGCGTAAACCTTTTTGTCCTTTAGCATTTCAATCGGATATTCATTGCCATCCATATCTCTGACCTTATGTATCCTGTACTCGGAAAAATAAACAGGTGCTTCGGGATTAATATTTCCAAGCTCGTCTGACAATGCCTTGTTTTTTGCTTTTGTCGCGACAAATATGTCAGCCCTTTTTAATTCCTTTAACGGCTCTCTCATCGGGCCTATTGGAAGCATTCTCCTGTTCCCGAAGGGATTCAAGCCGTCTATTAAAACAATATCCATATCCCTGTAAAGCCTCCGGTGCTGGAACCCGTCATCAAGGATGAAAAGAATGGGTGAATTGGTAGATAAGTGCTGAAGTGCAAACATTCCTCCCTCATATCTATCAGAACATTTTACAATTGGCACATCTTTCAGCCGTTCTGCCATTAATACCGGCTCGTCGCCAAAAAGCAGTGATGGAGCGATGGAGTGGTGGAGTGATGGAGTAACAAAACACGGCCCTTTTGCCCTTCCCTTATATCCCCTTGTCAATATTATTGGACTGAAGCCCCTCCTTTTTGCCTCCTCTGCAATGGCAATAGTTGCTGGTGTTTTGCCAGTGCCACCGACTGTTATATTTCCTATGCTGATGACTTTATGAGGAAGGCGCTTTTGTCGTTTCAGCTTATAACGCTTGTCGAGAAAATAGCCGATGTAGTAAAAAAATTCCAATAGCATCATAGATATTTCCCTATTATCTCCATTGCCCTGTCTGTTGCACCTGCATTTTTTTCATACAGCTCTTTTGCGATCTTACCCATCGATAATATTTTTTCCTGCGAATTAAGAAGTTCCTTCACTGTTTGATACAAATTTTCTGCATTTACTTTTAATGCCCCGCCGCCTCTGTAAAAATCATCTATAAAAGGGAAATTCTCCATGTGCGGGCCGCAGACAATGGCTTTCCCCCAATATGCAGGCTCAAGGGGGTTTTGACCGCCATGTTCAATAAAACTCCCTCCCATTATTGCAACATCGCATGCACTGTAAACAGATGAAAGCTCTCCAATAACGTCGAGGAGAATAACGACTCCAGTGACCCGTGACTCGTGACCTGTGACATCCGACCTCTTTATATACTCCAGCTCTTTTTTCTTAATCAGTTCTTCCACTTCTTTAAACCTTTCAGGATGTCTGGGTGCAATTATAAGATTTGTTTCTGGAAAATCCTTTTTCAATTTTATGTATGCGTCAAGAATTATGTCTTCTTCTGTCCTGTGCGTGCTGCCTGCAACAATCACAAACTCTTTGTTGTTGTCTATTATCTGTTGTCTGTTCGGGGACAGTCCCGATTCTACGACTTCGCTTTGCTCAGTCCGTAAATCTGGGACAGTCCCCTTCTGTCTTCTGAATATCTTTGTCCATTCAGGAACAGGAGAAGAATGTCCTGTATCAAATTTAAGGCTGCCGATTACCCTTACCTTTTCAGGTTTTGCACCCAGTGCTTTAAGTCTATCCGCGTACAACTCATTCTGTACACAAAAAAGACTCATGTCTCTCAAAGTATTTTTTATAAAAAATCTTATTCCCTTATAGCCTATAAATGACTTTTCAGATATCCTTCCGTTCATCAGCAGTACAGGAACATTGAGTTTGTTCAGTGTCCTGATAGCATTGGGCCATAACTCGGTTTCCATGATAATAAAAATTGAAGGATTGAAGCGATTGGCAGCATTTTTTATTGACAACGGCAGGTCAAAAGGCATATAAATAATTCTTGCTGTATCGCCTGCTTTCTCCCTTGCGATTTTCTGTCCTGTATCCGTAACAGTTGAAACGATAACCTCTGTAGCAGGATGCCTTTCCTTTATCTTCTTTATTAACGGCACTGCTGCTATTACCTCTCCGACAGAGACTGCATGAATCCAGACAGAAGAGACTGGAGTATTGGAGTGTTGGAGTGTTGTCTTATAAAGACCGAATCTCTCCCTGATCCATCTCTTGCGCAATTCCTTCGGCCGTTTCAGATATTCAAACGGAAATAAAAAAAGAAGGGCTATCAGATACAGTATGCTATATGCCAGATACATTTTTAACACCAATTAGGCGATTCTAATTTAGAAAATATATGTCAGGTGCGACGAAAAGACTTTAAACTCCGCACTTGTTAAAACTTTTATCTTGTATCCGTCATCTACTACATTGGATACTTGATGGATAACGCATTTATTATCTCTCATATACACTTGAATCAACACTTTTTAAAGTCTTTGAGCCGTGCCTGACATATAAAATCGCTCAATTTAGGTTAAATAGCATGTCCTGATGATGAAATCTGGAGGTCGTAAAGTTTCCTATAAATACCGCCATTCTTTAAAAGCTCCTCATGCGTTCCCATCTCCAATATTCCGCCTTTTTCCAGTACTATAATCCTGTCTGCCTTCTGCACTGTGGAAAGCCTGTGTGCAATAACAAAGGTAGTCCTGTTTTCCATAAGGGTATCCAGTGCCTTCTGAACCATTGCTTCTGACTCTGCATCGAGGGCTGATGTTGCCTCATCAAGGATCAATATGGGCGGGTTTTTGAGTATTGCGCGCGCTATGGAGAGCCTCTGTCTCTGGCCGCCTGAAATCATAATTCCCCTCTCCCCTATTACTGTGTCATAACCCTTGGGCATTTCAAGGATAAAGTCATGGGCATACGCTGCCTTTGCAGCCCTGATTATATCATCCTCTGAGGCATCCGGATTGCCGAAGGTTATGTTTGCCCTTACCGTGTCATTAAAGAGTATGACGTCCTGGCTGACTAGCCCTATCTGCTGCCTTAATGACTTAAGATTGACATCTGCAATATTTACTCCGTCTATATAAATAGCACCGCTCACAGGGTCGTAAAACCTCGGTATCAAATCAACAAGGCTTGTCTTTCCTGCACCGCTCCTTCCCACAATGGCGATAATCTCCCCTTTTTTTACGGTGAGATTTATGTCATCGAGAATATAATGTTTTGATGTTGGATATTTAAAGGATACATTCTTGAATTCTATGTAGCCGTTCATGGGCTTTATATCGCCCTTTCCCTCGGATTCCTTCTCTTTCTTAAAGAGTTCATCGAGTCTCTCAATTACTGCCTTTGACTGCTGAATGCCGTTATTTGCCGCTACAAGCCGCTTTGCAGGCGTATAAATCATAAATATCGCTGTTAAAAAGGAAAAGAATTCTCCGGGTGTAATAACATTTTTTATCACGAGTCTTCCGCCATACCACAAGACAAAGGCAATTCCAAGCCCGCCGATTATCTCCATCATTAATGATGTAAATTCTATAACCCTTGTAGAGCGCATGAGTTCCCTGTAGTAATCCTGATTTCTATGCCTGAATATCTCTATTAAAGAACTCTCCCTGCCAAAAATCTTTATCATTTTTATCCCAGAAAATGTCTCCGAAAGAAATTCCGTTATTACTGAAATCTTTTTCTGGGCCTCTTTACTGATCTTCTTAAGTCTTTTTCCGAGCCTTTGTGCCCCATAAAAAGCTGATGGAAGAACGGTAACTGCTATCAATGAAAGGTCCCATCTCCTGTAAAATGCAATGAAAAGCAAAACTATTATTGTAGCGCCTTCTACAAAAATGTCTTTAACAGTATGCGCAAGAAGTCCTTGCAATTGGCCTGTATCGTTTATTGTTCTTGACAACAATAAACCCGATGACTCCTTTTTAAAATCATTAACCGGCAAATATAATAAGTGTCCGTACAGTTCGCCTCTTATATCTCTTACAACTTTTGCTCCTACCGACCTCATAAGATAAGACTGAAAAAATGAAAAGACCCCTCTCAGCAAATACAGCGCAAGAATTGCAAACGGCAGGATGGTCAGAAGGACTGTGTCTCTTTTAACAAATATCCCATCGAGCGCAGGCTTGACAAGCCATGCCAGACCGCCATTCACTCCTGAAATGAGAAGACTCATCAGAGCGGCAGCAGCTATCCTGCCCCAATATGGCTTTACAAGGAGCAGTATCCTTTTAAACATTGCTATAGGCCCCCAGTTCCTCTACAATACCCGCAACCCTTGAAGATGCCTCTCTGTCCAGGAACAACTTCCTCACCCTTTTCATCTGTGATGCCATCTCATTCCTGTAGTCTGCATCGTACATAATTTTATCCAGTTCCATTATAATATTCTCTTTATGGGCCTCTTTTTGCAATAGTTCTTTAATGCGGAGGCCATGGAAAAATTCCCCTTGGCCCTTGACCCCCATGGGTCTTCGATTTGACCCTTGACCCTCTATATAATCGAGCAGGATGTTCACAAGGGATATATGTTTCACCTTCACAATAAGCCTGCCTATGAAATACGTCAGCGGCGAAAGCTTATATACAACCACAGTGGGAACTCCCACGAGGGCAGCCTGCAGGGCAGATGTCCCTGATGCAATAACCGCAAGGTCCGATGCGATAAGGGTCTTTATTGCGTGATGCGTGAAGCGTAATGCGTGATGGGTATTCTTCTCTAATTCATTCATTCCGGATAATGCATCATGACTTAAATTCGGCGCAATAGGCATCACAAACTGGTAGTCAGGATAGCGTTCCTTCATTTCCCTGATAACATCAGACATTACAGGGAGAAGCTTTTTAATCTCATGCGCCCTGCTGCCGGGCATGAGTGCCATCACAGGCCTGTCAGGTATGAGTCCAAGCTCTTTCCTGACCGCTGCTTTTAGTTCAGTGGTTCCAGTATCCTGTAAGCTGTAGCCTGTAGTCCGAATATCTTCCCTGATTTCGTCAAGGATAGGATGCCCGACAAATTCGCATGGGATATTGGCATTTCTGTATATTTCCTCTTCAAACGGCAATATCACGGCCATTTTATCAACCAATTTACCGAGGGTGTTTACCCTTCCCTTTCTCCATGCCCATACCTGTGGACTCACATAATAAAGCACCTTTATCCCGAGCTTTTTAGCCTCCCTCGCAACCTTCATATTGAAATCAGGATAATCTATTAAGACAATAACCTGTGGATTGAAAGATTTAAGGGCAGATACGACCTTCTTAAATGTCCTCTTGATCTCACTGTAAGTCTTTATCGCTTCTGTAATGCCAAATGAACTGGATATCCTCGATATAAGATTAACTCCTGCGGTTTGCATCCTATCCCCTCCGACACCAATAATGGTTATATCGGGATTTCTATCCTTCAGTGTCTTCGCGAGTAAGGCGCCATAGAGCTCTCCGGAGCTCTCCCCTGAGACTATCATTAACCTTTCAAGCATTTGCGGATTATTTCAGAGGTAAAGCGAATATCTTCCCTCCCCAGCTCAGGATAGATCGGCAGGGAAAGAACCTCCTGTGAGACCTGTTCTGTCACCGGAAAATCTCCCTCTTTGTGCCCCAAAAATCGAGTAGCCTCCTGCAGATGAAGGGGGATAGGATAATAAACAACCGATGGTATGCCATGTTCCTTCAGACATTGCTGTATAAAGTCCCTTTTGTTGCTTCTAATAGTGTATTGGTGATAAACGTGATAAGCACCTTCCTTCTCCTTAGGACAACCAACCACATCTAAAAGCAGGCTGTTGTACAGCGAGGCATTCTCACGCCTCTTCTTGTTGTATGCATCGATCCTCTTGAGCTTGACAAGAAGTATCCCGGCCTGTATCTCATCGAGCCTGCTGTTATATCCGAGACATTCATGCCTGTATCCGCCTCTGGAGCCATGGTTTCTCAGCTTCCTTAGCTCATCGGCAGCTTGGAGGTCGTTCAGCGTAACCATACCGCCATCACCGTACGCCCCTAAATTTTTGCTCGGATAAAAGCTGAAACATCCGGCATCACCAAAACTTCCTGTTTTCTTTCCATTCAAATATGCACCAAAAGACTGTGCGCAGTCCTCTATCACTTTGAGATTATATTTCGCTGCAATATCCATAATATTCTTCATGTCAGCCGGATGGCCGAATATATGAACAGGAAGTAGTGCCTTCGTTCTCTCTGTTATCCTCTGTTCGATAAGAGATACATCAATATTGTATGTGTCCGGCTCTATATCGACAAAAACCGGTTTTGCACCCGTATGCAAAATAGCCTCTACCGTAGCAAAGAATGTAAAAGGCGTGGTTATAACCTCATCCCCTTCTCCTATGCCCAGCGCCTTTAAAGAGAGATGCAGTGCATCCGTTCCGGATGCAACGCCTATGGCCTCCTGCACGCCGTGATATTTTTTAATATGATCTTCGAATTCCACGACCTTCTTGCCGAGTACGTACTGGGAACTCTCCAGTACTTCATTCAGCATTGAAAGGACTTCATCCTTGATTTCCATGTATTGTTTTTTAAGGTCGATCATCGGCTTCATTTCTTTATTTTTTCTCCTATCTGTAGTGCAATTTTTAGTGCATCCCTGCCCTCAGTTGCAGAAACCACAGGCCTGCGTCTTGAAATAACACATTCAGTAAAATCCTTTAGCTCTTCCTTCAGAGGCTCCTTTTTCTCGATATTTATGGTCTCCTGAATAATTTCATTTGACCCTTTTTTATAAAACCTCTTCATCTCCATATTCTGGTAATCCACGAGCAGGTACGAGTCCTTTTGAAAGATCTTCAGTTTTCTGGATTTTTCAAACGAGACCCTGCTCGCCTTCATTAAGGCCTGGATACCGTTGCTGAATTCAAGCCATGCCATGGCAATGTCGATATTGTCGGTCAGCACCTTTGCTCCTGTTACCTTCATGTCCTTTATCGGTAAATGGGCAAATAAGTGAATGGGTGAATCGGGGTTCTTTTCTGGCTTCTGACTTATCAGGGCAAGGATTATATCAATGTCATGTATCATCAGATCAAGGGTTATATCCACATCTATTCCCCTGCCAAGAAAAGGGGATAACCTCTCTGTCTCGATAAACATCGGTTTATCCACCAGTGAACAGGCAGCAGGGAACACCGGATTAAACCGTTCGAGATGTCCAACCTGAATTATTGTCCCTGCCTTATCGGCTGCATCTATCAACTTATCCGCTTCTTCAACGGTTGCGGTAATGGGCTTTTCGATAAGGATATCCTTGCCAGCCTTTATGCAGTCCAGAGCTGTCTGATAATGCATTGTCGTGGGAGTAACAATGCTCAATGCATCAACCTTTCCGAGGATGTCCCTGTAATCGCTGAACACCTCACACCCATATTTATCCGATATTTCCCCGGCCCTGTTCCTGTCCGTGTCAACAATGCCCACAAGCCTGACACTGCCCAGCTCAGAGCCAAGCTCTGAATAAATACGGGCATGATGCTGCCCCAGATACCCAACGCCTATTACACCGACATTTATCATGTTTAAATCTTTATCTTCTCCAAAACCTTATTTTTTGCCGCTTTAAAGCCGTTCTTTCTCAAAATACTCAAAATCTCCTTTGAACCAGCTTCCTTTAAAAGCCTCTCCCTTTTTTTGTTATCAGGAATGTCTCTCATTGCCTTCTTTCGTAATTGCCTTAAAAATGCAAGGAAGTGCCCGAAGTCTTTATTATAAAGGAGTTCAAGCTCTTTTCTCACTGCCTTTGCCATAGCCGGGCTTGCACCCGAAGTCGAAATTGCTATAATCATAGGCCCCCTGCTCACAACAGAAGGAACAATGAAATTCGCCAGTTCAGGCCTGTCAACAACATTGACAAGAAATGGGGCATCCCCTGATACCCTGCTATTTATTTTTTCGTCGGATGTAGCAGCAATAACCAAAAATGCGTTTTTCAGATCTCCCTTTTTATAATCCCTCTTTACGTGCTTTATCCTTCCATTCTTTTTATGCTTTTCAAGGGTATCGGTAAGGTCAGGGCTTATTACAGTAACCTCGGCTTCTGTACCGAGAAGACTTGCAACCTTCCTTTCAGCAACCTTTCCTCCGCCAACGACAATGCAATTTTTTCCGCATAAATTTATGAAGGCAGGATAGTAGTTAGTCATCGGTTAACGGTTATTTGCCCTTAAACTTCTCTAATTCTTTTTTTGCATCAGGGGCGAATCTGCTTGAAGGGTATTTCTCGATTAATTTATTAAATGCCTCTCTGGCCTTCTCGTCCATCTTAGCCGACTTATAGGCCCTTGCCAGGAGAATCAATGCCTCATCACCTCTTTTATATTCAGGGAATTGTTTGAGCAGACCTTCAATCCTGTTTATGGCTGCATTATACGATTTCTTTTTATAGTAGAACTCGCCGACCATGAGTTCGCCGTCTGCAATCACATTCCTGCACTTCTCTATTCTGAGCTCCAATACCTCCCTGTAAGGGTTTCTCGGATATATTTCCTTTAATCTTATAAATTCCAGCAGTGCCTTCTGTGCTGCCCCGGATCCCCTGTCAGGAGATTCTATCTGTGAAAAATATGCCATGCCGATCTGATACTGGGCATATGAGGCATATTGATTATCCGGATAAAGCTCCATGAATTTCCTGTACTCCTCAATGCCGATATCTATGTCGCCACCCCTTATGTAGGACTCGGCAATCTTAAGCTGTGCCTGCGGTGCATGCTTTTTCGTATTGTCCCTGTTTTTCACTTCAAGGAGAACTTTCCTCGCCTCCTCGTATTCCTTGTCATTAATAAGGATATCAGCCCGCGACAGGTACCTTTCGGGATCAAAGCCCTCCTCCTTCTTCACCGCCTTGCCGCCCCCGCATGAGGTAAGAATAAAAAGCAGAGAGCAGAGAGCAAAGAAAAGAAAAAGCCATTTGTCATTTGCCATTTGCCATTTTTTCATAGTGTTTATTAAAACCTTTAACGTCCTTTTTAGTCAAGGGGGTTTTGACTTATAGACGACCTATATTTTAAACTGTCTAACATGGTTCTTGGCTCATCGTCCATGTTCATAAGCACCATGAACTAATTGCAGGAGGGTAAATTTGGTGATAACCATAAAACCAAAAATCAAAATACAAAATGCAAAATTAATGTATTCCATAATTTTGATTTTTTCATTTTGCATTTTGTATTTCAATACGCAGCCTGTCAATGCCCAGACAAAGGAACCGAAAGCGGGGCAAGAGGCATCCCTGGATGCCTTGAAAAACGAAATCCTCTCTTACTTCGAACCTGTTACAGGTAAGATTATTTCCGTTGATGGAAACTCGATTAAAATAGACGTCGGGGCACAAAAATCCGTCAAGGCGGGAATGAGGCTTCATGCCTTCAAGGAGGGTGTGAGCTTCGTCCATCCTGTTACGAAAGAATCCCTGGGCAGGATTGAAATACCAGTTGGAAGTATTGAAATCACAGCAACAACGCCGAATGATGCTTCAGGCATAATAACCAAAGGAAAACCCGAGGATTTTTTAAATGCAAAGATCAAGATCCCCGGGACAAAGATAAAGGTATTATTCTTTCAGGGAAATGTCGACTGGTTTTTGGGGGATGCCTATTACCAGATGCTCAAGGACAGCGGGAGATTCGAATTGATGGATACAGGGGTCGAAACCGACGACATGCAGAAGATAGTCTCTGAGGCAAGGGCAAAGGGCGCAGAGGCGGTGTTAGTCCTGAACGCAGAGGACTTTACAGACCATATAAATCTGACACAGAAACTCTTCTGGGCAAGCGATTCAAAACATTTTTCGGAAAAAAAGATCCCGGTGAACACCGCCTATGTCAAAGAACTGAGATTTAAATCAGGATTTTTCGGGCCCAGAGAAGGAGAGGTACTCCTGTCCTTCCAACTTCCCTTTAGAGCAAGCCGCATTGCAGTTGGAGACATGGACGGTGATGAGAACCCGGATATAGTCATTGCATCTGGAGACGCCATAAGGGTTTACAAGCTTGGTGTTGACCTGAAGCTGTTATGGGAATTCAAAGTGCCGTCAACCAGTGAGGTACTCTGGCTCGATGTTGTTGACGCTAACAAGAACAAGAGAGACGAAATAGTTGTCACATCCATACAGGGTGGAGAGGTTAATTCATATATATACGAATTAAAGGATTCAGGATTTGTCCAGCTTTACAAGGTAAAGGATACCTTCATAAGAAAGCTCACCAGAGTAGATAATAATATTACAATTGCAGGTCAGGGATACACTAAAAGTAACGGTTATGATGGAAGTGTGTTCTACCTCGTATATTCCGGCGGGACATACAAAAAAGGCGACAATATCAAACTTCCGGAAGGTGTAGATATCTATGATTTCCAGCCTGTCAATTCCTCGGACGGAAAACAGGCCATCCTATCATGGGACGAAAAAGGTTATCTTAACCTTTACAATGAGAAGGGGGTAAGGATATGGATCAGCAGGGAGGATTTCGGAGGTTTCTCAGCAAAATTTAAAAGGGAGTCCCCAACAGTGATGGTCGACAGGGGAGATTGGTCTGTAAAGGACAGGCTCTTTGTTAAAAGCAACGAAGTCCTTGCACCGAAACGGAAGCCTTTGCTCGGCATAGCAAAGGGTCTTGGATACAAGTCCTCGGAAATACGGAGCTTCTGGTGGAACGGCATTACAGTTGAGGAAAGGGGATTGCTTGAGGAGATAGGCGGGGAAATCCTCGATTATGCTGTTGTGGGCGACAGGTTGGCAGTACTTTCAAAACCCCTGTTCGGCATAAGGGCTCAGAATATACTGAAAGGCGAAAGTCCATTCGGCACTATGCTGTATATATTTTCACTGAAAGGAAGATAATAGGTCTTATACGTCTTATTGGACTTATTATAGGAGGTTTTTACTTTGGAAAAAAGGACTATTCCACGACATATCGGCATAATAATGGACGGAAACGGCCGATGGGCAGAGATGAGAGGCCTGCCTCGTTTTGAAGGACACAAAATGGGAGTGCAAAGGGTAAAAGAAATCACAGAGGCGGCAAGCGGCATAGGGGTAGAGGTCTTATCACTATATGCCTTTTCCATAGAAAACTGGATGAGGCCCGAGGATGAGGTTTCCGTGATCATGGGACTGCTTGAGGAATCCCTGAGAGGAGAGTTCCTGAATTTCATAAAGGAGGGAATCCGCTTCAAGGTCATCGGCAACAGGGATAAGCTGCCCGAAAATATTAAGTCAATTATCGAAACCGTGGAACAGGCAACAGAGAAGAACAACAGGCTGATTTTACAATGCGCACTCAGTTACGGCGGAAGGGACGAAATAATAAGGGCAATGAGAAAAGCAATAAACAAAGAGTTAATTCCTGAAGATATTACGGAAGATCACATAGGCGGACTTCTGGATACCGCAGGAACGCCTGATCCCGATCTCATAATACGGACAAGCGGAGAGCAGAGATTGAGTAACTTTCTGCTCTGGCAATCAGCCTATTCCGAGTTCTATTTCACCAGCACATTATGGCCTGACTTCACAAAGGAAGAGCTTTTAGAGGCAATACACGAATACCAGATGAGGGATAGAAGGTTCGGAAAGGTTTCTAATTCTTCAGGCTCATTGGCAGGCCCATTGGCAGGTTCAGGGGGTTCGGGATTCGGAGTTCGGAGTGCTTTTTAGTCAAGAGAACCTGAAGCGGATAATTGTTGCTGTCATTGCACTGCCCATTTTTTATCTCTATATAACAAAATTACCGCCTGTTTTTTTCCTTTTTCTCTTAACCGCGGTCTCGGCTCTCGCACAGATGGAGTTCCATGCAATGTATAAAACAAAAAGATGGCTCTCTTTTACAGGAATAATCAGCGGTATCCTGCTCTTTGTCTCATCGCTTTTCAATGCCGATTATTCCATCTTTGCTGCCGGAATGATATTCATATTCTCATTCATGCTCATGTCATCAACTCGACTGTTCCTCGTAAAAGACCCTTCATCATCATTAAGAGATATATCTCCGGCTGTCACAGGTTTTCTGTACATTCCTAACCTTCTGCTTACCCAGTGGTATCTGAGGCTTCAGGGCCATGAATGGATACTATTTTTATACGGCTGCGTGTGGGCATCTGACAGTCTTGCCTATTACATAGGCAAGGGCGTGGGGAAGAGAAAACTCTATAAAGAGGTAAGCCCGAACAAGACTGTGGCAGGCGCATTCGGCTCGGTAGCAGGAGGAATATTTTCCGCTCTCTTGCTGGGCAGGCTGCTGCTTATTCCTGAACATGGTAATATCCCTGCCTTACTCTTAATGGGCGGTGCAATAGGCTCTGTCACAATTGTGGGAGACCTCGTTGAATCCATGTTCAAGAGAGACGCAGGGGTTAAGGACTCCGGCTCCTTTATTCCTGGACACGGCGGCATCCTCGACAAAATAGACGGCGTCCTCTTTGCAGGGCCTGTACTTTACTGGATAACATTAATTTTATGAAAAACATCGTAATCCTCGGCTCTACAGGTTCCATAGGCAAAAGCGCATTGGATGTTGTTTCAAAGTTTCCTGACAGGTTCAAGATAATCGGACTGGCAGCGGGAAGGAACATATCGCTGCTGATAAAACAAATAGAACAGTTCAGGCCAGAAATAGTTGCTGTTTCCGATGAAAATACATACAAAAATCTCAAATCTCAAATCTTAAATCTTAAATCCCAAAATATAGAAATACTTTTCGGCACAGAGGGCATAAGCCGTGTGGCTGCAATGCCGGATGCCGATACAGTCATATCCTCAATAGTAGGCTCTGCCGGACTTCTGCCCACCATTGCAGCAATAAAGGCAGGCAAGGTCATAGCCCTTGCAAATAAAGAGACGCTCGTAATGGCAGGCGATCTTGTAATGTCATCGGTTAAAAAGTACGGTGCAACCCTTTTACCTGTGGACAGCGAACACAGCGCCATATTTCAATGCATAAGGGGATATGAAAAATGCTCCATAAAAAAGATAATACTTACGGCATCAGGTGGCCCCTTTGTGGGTAAAACCATAGAGGAGCTGGAGAAGGTTTCTCCTGAAAGCGCCCTCAAGCATCCCAACTGGAACATGGGCAGAAAGATAACCATAGACTCCGCAACCCTCATGAACAAGGGGCTTGAGGTCATAGAGGCGCATTATCTCTTCGGTCTTCCTCCGGAAAGGATAGATGTCCTTATCCATCCCCAGAGTATCGTGCATTCCGTCGTGGAGTTCATTGATGGAAGCTATATAGCCCAGCTTTCGAAGCCTGATATGAAAGGTCCGATCGCTTATGCCCTCTCATACCCCGAAAGACTATATGATGCGATTGAGCCCATTGATTGGGAAAGCCTTTCAGGACTGACCTTCCAGAAACCGGATCACAAGACATTTCCATGCCTCTCCCTCGCATATTCTGCACTAAAGACAGGCGGCACACTGCCTGCTGTGCTTAATGCATCCAATGAGATTGCTGTGGCAGCATTCCTTGACGGCATTATCGGTTTTAACAGCATACCTGTTATAATAAAAAAAGTGATGGACTCCCACTCTAATCGAGCCATCGGCAAACTGCAGTCTGCCGATGATATCGATGTTATCTTAGAGGCAGACAGGTGGGCAAGGGAAACAGCGAGACAAGAAATTAAGAATATAAGAAGTTGAGAAATAAAGGAGGAAAATTAATTTAGATGAGCATTTTATCTGCCATACTTTTGTTCGGGTTT
>NZ_DAIOFX010000003.1:72478-84924 GCF_036745535.1 Dissulfurispira sp. | reverse complement strand
TTTTCTAAAAATCGGAGGCTCGCCCGCGAAGCGGGCATGGCGGGTCAATCGGCAAAATCCTCTGGATTTTGCTCAAAGAAAGTTCTGACATCGTCCAGCAGACACCACTTTAATGCATGCATTAAAATGGACGGTAGGGGAGTCGAACCCCCGACCCCCACGTTGCGAACGTGGTGCTCTCCCAACTGAGCTAACCGCCCTATTTTACTCTCCTTAGCCTCACAAACCTTGTAAACGATCCGTCACGCTCTACTTCCTTCTCAAAACCAATTGCCTCAAACATCCCTGCGATCTTCTGCATTGCAGCCTTATTGACCTCTATGGTAGGCTCATAAATAGATAAGATGCTATTTGGCTTCATAGCTCTGGCAATGTTTTTAACTGCATCGGCCTGATTGCCGATTTCGTGAAAGCTGTAATACATTATACCAGCATCCGCAAATTCTTCTCCAATATCACAATTTGCAATGTCACATAATAGTATATCCACTTTATCCCCGAATTTCTCCATTCTCTTCTTGAGCTTTTTCACCATGCCGGGCTGGAGCTCATTGGCATAGACCTTCTTTGCCCTCTGTGCAATGGCCTCTGTGATAAATCCATTGCCTGCCCCGATTTCGAGGACAACAGAGGATTCGGTTATCCCCGATTCGTCCACTATCCTTTTCCTATCCGTCAATGCCCTCCTTATAGGGTTGTATAAAATAAACGAAAGATATGACGGGCATATTTTCATGGCTCTAATTATATCATTTTTCTCTTACTTTGAATCTGAGCGTTGGACGATATCTGAGTGGGTAGCACATTTTCGGACAAATCATTATAATATAGAAAATTTCTTTGGGGTGTACCGATGGAAATATACATATGCAATTTCAAACTTGGCGAAGTGCCTCTTATTGCCGGAGTGCTTACAGACACAGATGTCCTTACTGCCAAGAAGGATTCCCTGAACCCTGCTGATTTGATAGAACTCAGGGTAGATATGTTTAAGGATATATCGTCAGACCACATCGAAAACATCTTCAGAGCCGCCAAAGAGAATTTTAAAAAGCCCATAATCGCCACGGTGCGGGATGTTAAAGAAGGTGGTCAGAGAGAAATTGCCGACAGACTGGGTATTTACAAGGCCGTGGTCCCGCTTTCCGATGTCATAGATGTTGAAATAGGCTCTGAGGATATCCTGACAGAGATAAAAAAACTCTGCAATACCTACAGAAAACTCCTTATCGGCTCTTACCATAACTTTGAATTCACGCCAGACGGCGGTTTCCTCGACAGCATTGTGGCGCACGGAAAAGAACTCGGTGTCGATATTGTGAAGATAGCAGCAATGGCCAAGGATAGGGAGGATTTGATCAGGCTCATGTTCCTTACACAGAGACATAAAGATGCAGGGATAATTACCATGTCCATGGGGAACAAAGGGTTGCCCTCAAGGGTATTTAATCCCCTTTTCGGCTCTCTTATCTCATACGGCTATATCAACCATCCATCAGCGCCAGGGCAGTTGTCAGTAAGCGAGCTAATATATATTTTTAGACGACTGAAAATGAGATAGATCTATCTTTTTCTGATTCCCTACAATGACAAGGACATAGTTTTCCGGATTCAGATATTTCTTTGCAACCCTCAAGACGTCTTCCTTTGTTACCCGATTTATATAATCAGGATACCTTTCGATGTAATCGTCTCCGAGGTTATAAAACTGCACTGCCGCAAGGAAATCCGCAATCCTCCTGCTCGTCTCGAGCCTCCTCGGAAAACTTCCTGTGAGATATGCCTTTGCATCCTTGAGTTCCAGGTCAGTTACAGTCTCTGTTTTTATTTTATTTATCTGTTTTAATATCTCTTTAATTACAATTCCTGCCGATTCGTTCTTTGTCTGTACTTTCACCTCGAACTGTCCTGGTTCTTTATTGCCTGAGAATGAGCTATATATGGAATATGTAAGCCCCATCTCATCCCGCACAACCTTCATCAATCTGGATGCAAAGCCTCCTCCTCCAAGGATATAGTTCATAACAGAAACTGCGTAATAGTCCGGATTATCTCTTGCTATGCCCCGATGCCCCAAAATAATATTCGCCTGAGTAATATTTTTATCTATTATTACAACCTTTTTGTCTTTATGTTTTTTTTCTATCTGACTTCTGTTTTCTGACTTCTGACTTCTGTTCTTTGCCTTCCATTGTCCCATATATCTTTCTATCAGGGCGACAAGCTCTTCTGATGTAAGGTCGCCAACCACCGAGAGGATTGCATTTTCAGGCAGATAATGCTCATGATAAAACCTCGCTATGTCGTCCCGCTTTATGTTGTCGATGCTTTCAATGCTTCCATTTACAAGCCTGCCATACGGATGTTCATCGAACACCTCTTTTATAAATGCCTTGCTCGCAACAAAGGACGGGTCTTCTTCGCTCTGCCTCAGCGAGCCCTTTATTATCTCCTTCCTCCTGTTTATCTCTTCTTCCGGGAATGAGGGGTTTTGCAGCACATCTGAAAATATCTCAAAGCCCTTTTCTATATCCTTCTTTAACACAGAGAGGGATATGGTTGTATAATCGCTGCTTGTTGATGCATTAAGGGATGCGCCCACAAATTCTATTTCCTCGCTGATTTCGGATGCCTTTCTTTTCTGCGTCCCCTCGGCAAGCATCTTCGCAGTCAGATATGCAATCCCTGCCTTATCTGCAGGCTCATTAAGCGGAGATGCCTTTATCAAAATCGTGAGCATGACAATGGGAAGATTGTGCCTTTCAGCATGGAGCACTGTCAGGCCATTGGGAAGGGTCTGTTTCTTTATTTCAATGGCATGAGCATCGTTAAAGCAGTAGAGCAATAGCGCAACAGTGCAGCAGAAAAAGAGAATAGATAAAATAGCACCTTTCTTTACTGTTGCTCTGCTGCTCTGCTGCTCTATTACGCCATGCCGTTTCACTATTCACTCCTGACTGCTTTTGTTGGCACTAATATCCCCACTGTCTTATTGTCATCCACTAAATACTTTTTAGCCGCCGCCTGTACATCTTCGGGCTTTACTTTTCTGATTCCCTCAAGATACTTTTCCATTAATCTCCAGTTTCCAAGCATCTCAAACATGCCTACATAAAAGGCCCTTGAATAGGTCGAATCCTGCGCAAAGACAAAGGACGCCTCGATCTGGTTCTTTGCCTTTTGAATTTCCCTCTCTGAGGGCATTTCTTTCTTCACTTTTTCGATCTCATAATAAATTGCCTTTTCAATATCTTCTATATTCTTTTTAGGTGCTGCAGTGCCGCCGAAAACAAAAAGGAAGGGGTCTCTATGAAACCCGCTGTAATCAGCAAAGACATTAAGGGCAAGCCCTTTCTCATGGACTATGCCCTTGTAGAGCCTTGAGCTCTTGCCAGCGGAAAGTATGGTTGAAAGCACATCGAGGGCAAAGCTGTCCTCGTGCGGGAAACTCGGGACATGGTATGCCATAAGTATGTAAGGAAGTTCGGCCTCTTTCTTGAGATATACCCTTCTTTCTCCGCTCTGCTGCGGCTCTTCAGTCCCGTCTTTTATAACGTTCCTCTTAGAAGGTTTTATATTGCCGAAATTCTTTTTGATCTTGGGAAGTACATCCTTTGCATTTACATCCCCTGAGATAACAATAAAGGCATTGTCAGGTGAGTAGTATGACCTGTAATATCTGTAGAGTTCTTTCCTTTCTATGGATGCGATATCAGACATCCAGCCGATAACAGGCCACTGATACGGATGTGCCTTGAATGCTGCTGAAATCACCTCTTCGTATAATGAGCTCTGGGGATCATCCTCATACCTCATGCGCCTCTCTTCCATAACCACATTTCTCTCATTCATAACCTCTTTTGGATCGAGCAGGAGATTACGCATCCTGTCAGCTTCAAGCTCTATGGAAAGGCCTATCCTGTCTGATGATAGGGTCTGGTGGTACATTGTGTAGTCCTTTGTTGTATGCGCATTGTCAGTGCCACCGTTTCTCTGGATGATGTTTGAAAACACCTTTGATCCGTATTTAGGCGTGCCTTTGAACATCATGTGCTCAAGGAGATGGCTGATCCCTGTCTTCCCTCTCGGCTCATCCTTTGAGCCGACCCTGTACCATATCTGGAATGTAGCCAGCGGCGCCTTATGGTCCTCGATGATAAGGACTTTAAGACCATTTTTAAGCTTGTATTCCTTTACCCCGTTAGAATTGGAATTTCTAACGGGGTAAACCGCTGCGTGAATCGTAAATGGAATAAATAGAAGTGCAAATATTAAGACGAATTTAAATAGCCGCATTTAATATCAATATTCCCTCGGTGATTTTTTCATCCTTCTCTCTTCCCTGCTCATGCCGATCTCGAACAATTTATCCTGCACCTCTTCGAATCTCCTTATTTTTGTTGCCTCCCGGCATCTTTCAAGTTCTGCCTCTGTCTCTGCTTCAACCACGCATTCCCTTGTCTTAAACAGGCCTGCCCGCAGCGTTTCGATATCCTCAAGTATCTGGGCCTTGCTCTTCTCTAAATTCTTATCTTCTGAAAATACAGGATGTGCAGCGAATGCACATAAAACAAAAACCATAAAACCAAGATATACATAAGTCTTCATATTAACCTCCATATTTTTACATTGACTCTGCCGATAACTATCGGCAAATCAGACCCCTCATGAGCCAAAATTAATCTTCTCTCCACACCTCTATCGCTATTTCAGGACACATCTGGGCGCATATTGCGCAGCCAGTGCATTTTTCGGGATGTTCGAAGCGCGCGGGGAAATAGCCCATACTGTTGAACTTCCTGTCTATTACTATGGAGCCTTTCGGGCATGCCATAATGCAGTATTTACAGCCCTTGCACAACTCCCTGTTAATAACAATCTTCCCCTTCATTTCTTTTTTTGCAGTTTTTGTCATTATGTCACCTGATGTTTTAATTTACATTAAACCATATTCTGCAAACAAGTATCTAAGTCAGTATGGCAGGCATGGCCGAAAAGCATTTTGTCTGCGATACCTTATAAAGAACCCTCCCGCCATTTAAAGGCAATTTCAGTATAACCCTTCCATTAGACAATATTACGATCTACTATAATTAAATCTCATCGCATTACAAAAGCTTTGAGGCTGTGCCTGCCATACTGATGATGGATTAGAAATATATGTCAGGTGCGGCGAAAAGAGGCGTCTTTGAGCCGTGCCTGACATATATAATCGCTTAACTTAGGCATAAAGGTAAAGGCTTTGATGCACGCCTGCTGCCATACCATGCGTAATTCAGGTTTAAACGCCAAGCAACTCCTTTGCATGTTTAAGCGACACATCCGTGATCTTTCCGCTCAGCATCCTCGCAATCTCATCCTGCCTCTTGCTGCCTGTCAATGGCTCTATACCAACCTTTACTGCATCCTTGCCCATAACCTTTTCGACCTTCAAATGATTGTCAGCCATGGCTGCTATCTGCGGCAGATGGGTAATGCAGAGCACCTGATAATTATTCGAAATGGCCTTCAGCCTCTTTCCCACATGCTGTGCAGTAATACCGCCTATGCCTGCATCCACCTCGTCGAAGATAAGTGTCTTTTCGCCCTTAGCCTTTAGCCTATTGCCTATCGCCTCTTTTATTTCAATACATTTCAGCGCAAGCATAATCCTCGACAGTTCACCACCTGATGCAACCTTTATCAATGGCTTCGGTGGCTCGCCTGGATTTGCGCTGAATAAAAATTCCACATCATCGATGCCGCTTGCTGTAACGGCATCCCTCTTTTTTATATCCACCTTGAAATCAGCTTTTTGAAAGCCAAGCTCATGGAGTTCCGAGACAACCATCTTCTCCATCTTCTTTGCAGTTGCCCATCTTTTTTGGGAAAGTCCTCCTGCCATGGCCTTAAGCTCGTTGTCTTTTGCATTAAGCTCTGCTTCTAATGCCTCCTGCTGTTCATCAGCATATTCGAGACCCTTCATCTCTTCTTCAGCCTTGTCCCTGTATTTCAGTATTTCATCGACACCCTTGCCATATTTCTTCTCGATCCTTTTTATCAGATCAAGCCTCTCATCCAGTTCCGTGAGCCTTTGAGGGTCTATGTCATACTTATCCTTAAGCTTGCGGAGGAGCAATGCAGCGTCCTCTATCTGAGAAATCGTTGATTCAACAATATCGAGGAGTTCCTTTGCATCAGGGTCAAAATTGAGCATATCCCTTATCCTCGATGCAGCATTGGACATCTGCTCAAGGCATGAGCCTTCAGAATCATAAATCAGGCTGTATGCTGCTTCTGAAGACTCCTTGAGTCTGCTGAGATTGAGGAGTATCTTCATTTCCTCTTCAATGGCTTCTCTTTCCCCATTCTTTAAATTGGCCGATTCTATCTCATTTATCTGAAATCTTAGGAATTCTATCCTCTGGTTCCTCTCGCGGATGCGCTCCTTCAGTTCATTTGCTTTATTCCGCAAGCTGATAACCTCGTTGTATAAAGCCTGCAAAGAAGCAACATCCTCTGTTAATCCTGCAAAGCTATCGAGAAAAAGAAGGTGGTTGTCCTTTTTTAAAAGTCCCTGATGTTTGTGCTGCCCGTGGATATCGATGAGGCCTTCACCGATGCCGGCAAGTGTCTGGAGGCTTACGGATGTGTCATTTATATACGCCCTTCCTTTACCCTGAGCAGATATGTTTCTTCTTATCATTACTCCGTCATCGCTGTCTATATCAAGAGCTTCAAGGAGCGGATGGTTTTTATTGTCGAAGTATGCCTCGATGCTCGACTCCCTGCTCCCTGTCTTTATCATATCAGGAGAGGCCTTATCGCCGAGGATGAGACCGATTGCATCCACTATTATTGATTTTCCGGCGCCTGTCTCACCGGTGAGGACATTGAGGCCTGATTCAAAATTTATGGAAAGGTCATCGATGATTGTGAAGTTTTTGATCCTTAATTCCCGAAGCATCAAAACAATCCCTTAAAATCTTCTCCCTTCACAGGTCCGAGAACCGTAAGGCTCATCTTGCCATCGTTGATAAGGCGCTTTGATAGGTCCTTTATCTGGCCGAGGGTCACTGCTTCCACTCCTTTCATTATTTCCTTTAGCGAAAAATACCTGCCGTAATATATCTCCTGACGGGCAATGCTCTGCATCCTGCTGCTTGTGGATTCGAGCCCCAGCACGAGATTCCCTTTTAACTGGTCCTTTGCCCTTCTAAGTTCAACATCGGATATGGTTTCACAAAGCCCCTTCATCTCTTTGATTATGAGTTCTGTGACAGTTAATGCCTTTTTCCTTCCTGTGCCTGCATACACTGCCCAGAGGCCTGTATCAAGATACGATGATACGAAGGAATAAATGGAGTATGCATAACCCTTTTTCTCTCTTATTTCCTGAAAGAGACGGGAACTCACGCTTGAGCCGACAATGGAGTTCAAGATGGCTATTGCGTATCTGTCTTCACTTGCATATGGCAGCCCCTCGACCCCAAAACATATGTGGGCCTCTGACAGGTCCTTTGGATATACAGCGATTTCGCTCTTAAAGGATGGAGGGGAGAACAACTCTGGCTCGGAGCCTCTCCTGAGGCCTCCAAGATGGTGGTTGAGCAGGTTCATGACATGGTCGGGCTCGAAATTGCCTGCACATGCCACCACAGTATCCGATGTGCCGTAATATTTTCTTACATGGCTTATCAGATCCTCGCGGGTGAATGTCTTGATTGTCTCCCGTCTGCCCAGAACAGGCTGGCCGAGACCAGCGTCGCCCCAGACAGTCCTGCTGAAGAGGTCGTGTATGTAGTCATCTGGTGTGTCCTCAACAAGTTTTATCTCTTCCTTTATGACACCCTTTTCCTTTTCTATCTCCTCCTGCGGAAAGGTGGAGTGGAGGAATATATCCGAAAGCAGCTCGATGCCTTTATCG
This sequence comes from Dissulfurispira sp., assembly GCF_036745535.1. Taxonomy (NCBI): domain Bacteria; kingdom Pseudomonadati; phylum Nitrospirota; class Thermodesulfovibrionia; order Thermodesulfovibrionales; family Dissulfurispiraceae; genus Dissulfurispira; species Dissulfurispira sp. The sequence goes on along the minus strand of NZ_DAIOFX010000003.1, from coordinate 77,018 downwards.
ATATACTCGTCAAGTACCTTTACATAGAATGCCGTGTTTTCCCTCGATGTAAAGGCATTGAGGTCGCCGCCGAGGGAATCTATGTCAATGGAAATATCCGTTGGAGTGCGCTTCTTTGTGCCTTTGAAAAACATGTGCTCAAGGAAGTGGGATATGCCGTTTTTGTCGCGGATTTCGTTGCGGGAGCCGACCTTGACCCATATCCCCAATATCACGGAGCGGTAGTTCTTCAACTGCTCCATTACCACAGGGATACCGTTATCAAGATAGCGTTTTGTAAACATAGATTTAGAAACAAACCCTAAATTCCAAAATCTAAATCCCAAACCGAGTTTGCTCGTTTAGAATTTAGGGTTTCGGATTTAGGATTTCTCACGCATCGCTTCTTTTCTGCTGAGCCTGACCCTTCCCTGATTGTCTATCTCGATGACCTTTACCAGAACCTCGTCACCGACATTCAGCTCATCCGTGACCTTTGCTATCCTCTTTTCAGATATCTGCGATATATGCAAAAGTCCGTCAACGCCCGGAAGTATCTCCACAAATGCCCCGAAATCGGCTATGCGAACCACTTTTCCCATGTATATCTTTCCGAGCTCTGCCTCGGCAACAATGCCGCTTATAATATCTATCGCCTTTTTAGCCGATTCTTCATCAGGAGATGCTATATTGATAACTCCTGCATCGTTTATATCTATCTTAACGCCTGTCTGCTCTATGATCCCTCTTATTACCTTTCCTCCGGTGCCTATGACATCCCTTATCTTGTCCTGTTTTATCTGCATGGTGTATATCCTCGGTGCGTGAGGAGAAAGCTCCTTCCTTGGAGAAGGCATTGCCTCCTTCATCTTGCCGAGGATGTGAAGCCTTCCAATCCGCGCCTGCTCAAGGGCGTTCCGGAGGATTTCGCGGCTTACGCCGCTTATCTTTACATCCATCTGGAAAGCTGTAATGCCGTTCTCTGTTCCTGCAACCTTGAAGTCCATATCGCCCAAATGGTCTTCAAGCCCGAGGATGTCTGTCAGGATAACAACCTTTTCTTCCTCTTTTATAAGTCCCATTGCAATGCCTGCAACAGGCGCTGATATTGGAACGCCTGCATCCATCAACGAAAGCGTAGTGCCGCATACCGTTGCCATAGAAGATGAACCGTTGGACTCAAGAATGTCGGAGACAATCCTTATGGTATAAGGGAAAACCTCTTTCTTGGGGATCACATATTTCACTGCTCTTTCTGCGAGGGCCCCGTGGCCTATCTCCCTTCTTCCAGGTGAGCGGAGGGGTTTTACCTCACCCACGCTGAAGGGTGGAAAATTATAATGGAGCATAAATGACTTGTAAGTCTCCCCTTCGAGGGAATCTATCTTCTGCTCATCTTCAGCAGTGCCGAGGGTGGTTACAACAAGGGACTGTGTCTCGCCCCTTATAAAGAGCGCTGAACCGTGGGCCCTTGGAAGAAACCCCATGTGGCACGATATATGCCTTATCTCATCAGGCTTCCTGCCGTCTACCCTCACACCCTCCTGAAGTATCATGTTCCTTACAATCTCTTTTTCATAATCATCGAATATATTGGCTATATCCCTTGTGAGATCCTTTGTTGGATCTCCAAAGAATTTCTCTCCATTTTCGAGTGTATTAAAATGCCTTATTGCATCTTCCAGTATTATATCGAGGGCCTCCTGCCTGCGCTGCTTGCCGGGGATGCGTATGGCCTCCTTTAACCTGTCTGCAACAAATACCCTTATCTCTTTTTTAAATTCAGGCTTTTCTGCGACAGGGATCAATTCCCTCTTTTCCTTTCCAACCAGATTCCTTAATTCATTCTGAAAAGCGACTATCCTCTTAATCTCTTTATGGGCATAATCAATAGCCTCAAGGAGCAGTGCCTCCGATACCTCGGAGCCGCCGCCTTCCACCATAATTACCGCATCTTCTGTGCCTGCTACAACGAGATCAAGATCGAGATTCTCCACTTCAGACAAATCAGGATTAATGATCAAATTGCCGCCGTCATCATTCTTAAGCCGGCCAACCCTGACCGCACCCACAGGACCGTCAAAGGGGATATCCGATATATGGACGGCTGCAGACATGCCGATTATTCCAAGTATATCCGACACATTTTCGCTGCCGTAGGATAGTACGGAGGCTATTCCCTGTGTCTCTGAATAAAATCCCTTTGGAAATAATGGCCTGATAGGCCTGTCAATGAGGCGGGATGTCAAGACCTCTTTCTCGGAAGGCTTGCCTTCCCTCTTAAAGAAGCCGCCGGGTATCTTGCCTGCTGAATATGTCTTCTCCAGATAATCAATAGTAAGCGGAAAAAAATCCAGTCCCTCTTTCACCCTTTTATCCGCAACTGCCGTAGCAAGAACAACAGTATCTCCATACTTTACAACCACAGCGCCGTCCGCCTGCCTCGCCATCTGTCCTGTCTCTATAACCAGACTTTTTCCTTTAATATCAAGCTCTACGCTAGTCATCAAATTACCTTTTTATCTCCTTATTATTATTTCCGTTCCTATTTCCTGAGGCCAAGTCGTTCTATAATCTTATCATAACGGCCTTTGTCAGCAGTCTTAAGGTAATTGAGAAGTCTCTTCCTCTGTGCAACGAGCTTTAAAAGCCCTCTTCTTGAATGATGGTCGTTTTTGTGGGTCTTAAAATGCTCTGTGAGGTAACTTATCCTTTCGGATAAAAGTGCAATCTGCACCTCGGGAGAGCCTGTGTCATGGCTATGAATCTTAAAAGATTCAATAATATCCTTTTTCTTTACTATATCGAGTGCCATTACATCACCGCCTTTCTAAAAGAATAACTGTTTTTTCAGACTAATAGGTTAGCACATGACCCTGTTTTCTGTAAAGCTTGCATTTGTCCTTAACATGGCTTCATGAATTGGAGGCAAATAGCTCCCTGTGTTATAATGTAAACCCTATGAGCGAAGACAAAAAAATACGCGTCAGATTCGCACCAAGCCCCACAGGGCACCTGCATATCGGCGGCGCCAGAACAGCCCTTTTCAACTATCTGTTCGCAAGGCATAATAACGGGGCATTTATCCTCAGGATAGAGGATACTGACAGAAGCCGTTCAACAGAAGAGTATATTGAGGCCATTATAGAGGGCATGAGGTGGCTGAAGCTCGATTGGGATGAGGGTCCATACAGACAGACAGACCGCTTCGACATATACAGGAGCTATGTCGAAAGGCTCTTAAATGAAGGTAAGGCATATAGATGCTATTGCACCCCCGAAGAACTGGAGCAAAGGAGACAGGAGGCACTTGCGCAAGGCAAAACCCCTAAATACGATGGCAGGTGCAGGAACATCACAGAACCGATACCTGCGGATAAACCTTCTGCAGTCAGGTTCAAGATGCCGCAGGAAGGCCAGACAGTGGTAAATGACCTCATAAGGGGGGTCGTAGAATTCGAGAACAGCCAGCTTGAAGACCTCATTATAATGCGCTCAGACGGCACACCAACCTATAACTTTGTGGTTGTTGTGGATGATATAGACATGGAAATAACCCATATCATAAGAGGAGACGACCATCTGAATAATACCCCGAAACAGATACATATTTATAAGGCATTCGGCTGGGAGCCGCCTGCATTCGGACATCTTCCCATGATACTGGGAGCCGATAAGACGAGGCTGAGTAAAAGGCATGGTGCAACATCAGTAATGGCTTATAAAGACATGGGGTATCTTCCCGACGCCCTTGTTAATTACCTTGTAAGGCTTGGATGGTCTTACGGAGACCAGGAGGTATTCACAAGAGAGGAGTTGATCAAATACTTCTCATTGGAAAATATAGGCAAATCAGCAGCAGTATTCAATCCCGAAAAGCTCCTCTGGCTCAACAGCCAGTACATTATCAAAGAGGATGCAAAAAACCTTGCAGATATGGCAATTCCCTTTTTAATAAAGAAAGGCATCATCTCCGAAGGACAGGAGCTTGATATGGAGTGGCTCTCAAGAGCGGTAAACTCTCTTAAAGAGAGGGTAAGAACGCTTGTGGAGCTTGCCAGTTCATTGAAATATTATATCCTCGAATATGTGGAGATCGACCCGAAGGCTAAGGAAAAGTTCCTGAAACCTGAAAATATAAAATACCTATCTGAATTACATGAAATCCTATCAGGACTCACAGACTTTACAGCAGCAGAGATAGAAAAAGTCTTCCACTCATTCGCTGAAAAGCATGGAATAAAACTCGGCATAATTGCACAACCAGTGAGAGTTGCAATAACAGGGGGCACTGCAAGCCCGGGCCTCTTTGAGGTCCTTGAAATAGTCGGAAAAGATAAGGTATTAAAGAGATTATCAAAAGTCATCGAGGGATAAATGGCTATAAGCAAAGAATTACTCGAAATCCTTGCCTGCCCTAAATGCAAAGGGGATCTGATTTACAAAGAAGCAGAAAATGGCCTTGTTTGCGAAAAATGCAAGCTCATGTATCCCATAAAAGACGACATTCCCGTAATGCTCATCGATGAGGCGATTGAAATAAAATAAAAATTACAAACTA